>JBLNFG010000992.1:0-16244 GCA_050263495.1 Myxococcales bacterium
AGCCGCTGGTGGTGCGTATCAATGCGCTCGAGCCGGAAATACAGAAGCTGACTGACGCCGAGCTCGCAGCAAAGACTGCCGAGTTCCGTCAGAAGCTGGATAATGGTGCCACGCTTGACGACCTGCTGGTGGAGGCATTTGCCGTCTGTCGCGAAGCGGGCCGCCGTGTGTTGAAGATGCGGCACTTCGACGTGCAGCTGTTGGGCGGAATCATGCTGCACCGCGGACGCATCGCGGAGATGCGCACCGGTGAAGGTAAGACGCTCGTTGCCACTCTGCCTATCTACCTCAATGCCCTGGAAGGTAAGGGCGTACATCTGGTTACCGTCAATGACTACCTGGCGCGACGTGACGCCGAGTGGATGGGACGCCTCTACAACTTTTTGGGTCTGTCCATCGGGGCCATCGTCAATGGACAAAGTGACGCCGAGAAGCGCGCTTCATACCGCTCGGACATCTGCTACGGGCAGAACAACGAGTTTGGTTTTGACTACCTGCGCGACAACATGAAGTTCTCCGCGCTCGAGTACGTCCAGCGGCCGCTCAACTACGCCATCGTCGACGAAGTGGACTCGATCCTAATCGACGAGGCGCGAACCCCACTCATCATCAGTGGACCGGCCGATGCCGCGAGCGAAAAGTACCGCGTGCTGAACGAGGTCGTTGCCAAGTTGCGCAAGGACGAGCACTACACCGTCGATGAGAAGGGCCATAGCGCAAGCCTCACCGACGAAGGCGTCGAAACCGTCCAGAAGCTCGCTGGCGTCGGCAATCTATACGATCCGGCCCACATCCAAACCCTACACATCCTGAATCAGCTGCTGCGTGCGCACGCCTTGTACAAGCGCGACCAGCACTACATGGTGTCGCCCGACGGTAAGGTCCTCATCATCGATGAGTTCACCGGGCGTGTATTGCCAGGCCGGCGCTGGAGCGACGGGTTGCATCAAGCCGTCGAAGCCAAGGAGAACGTGCGGATCCAAGAGGAGAGCCGCACCATGGCGACGATCACGTTCCAGAACCTGTTCCGGATCTACAAAAAGCTTGCCGGGATGACGGGTACGGCCGAGACCGAAGCCACGGAATTCACATCGACGTATAAGTTAGATGTGACGACGATTCCAACGCACCGGACAATGGTTCGCCAGGACTTTCAGGACGTCGTCTACAAGACCGAGCGTGAGAAGTTTACGGCCGTCATCCGCGAGATCCTCGAAGAGCACGAGAAGGGGCGGCCGGTCCTGGTCGGCACGACGAGCGTAGAAAAGAGCGGCGCGATCAGCCGAATTCTCGAGAAGAAGGGCATCAAGCATAACGTGCTGAATGCCAAGCACCACGAGAATGAAGCGTACGTCGTTGCTCAGGCGGGGCGCAAAGGGGCAATCACCGTTTCCACCAACATGGCTGGTCGCGGTACGGACATCATGCTCGGCGGCAATCCAGAGATGCTTGCGCGCTGGGAGTTGGTGGAAACCAAGCAGCCCATCGTCCCCAATAGCGACAGCTACCATGAGCTCGTCAAGCGATACGAGAAGCGCTGCGGCGAGGAACATGACGAGGTGGTCGAGCTCGGAGGCCTGCACATTCTCGGCACGGAACGCCATGAGTCACGCCGCATCGATAACCAGCTGCGCGGACGCGCTGGCCGTCAGGGTGATCCCGGCTCGAGCCGCTTCTATCTGTCGCTCGAAGACGATCTGATGCGCATCTTCGCCGGTGATCGGGTCAAGAACCTGATGGATCGCATGGGGATGCCTGACGATGAGCCCATCGAGCACCCGTGGGTGACGAAGAGCATCGAGAATGCGCAGCGTAAGGTCGAAGAACGCAACTTCGACATTCGAAAGCATCTACTCGAGTACGACGACGTGATGAATGCGCAGCGCAAGACGGTATACACGCTGCGCCAACAGCTCCTCGACGGCCGCTACTTCCCAGAAGCGGTCGACGAAATGGGCAAGAGCATCGGAGCGCCCCGAGAGATCCCGGTCGACCAAGAGGTGGCCGACCGCGTCCGTCAACTTGCCGCGCAATTGGTTGGAATGTTCGCAGAGCCGCCCGTGGTTCCCAGAGACGAAGCGGGCCGTCCAAGGCCCCCCAGCCGTGAAGAGCTCGCCACTTCTGGCGCACTCAGCAGCGCCGAGGAACTACAGAAGGAAGTCTACCACCTCTGGGGGATCCGACTGCCCGTGGAGGAACGCAAAGCCTCCATTCCCGCCGCCGTCTATGACGAGCTGTGCGAATTGACGGCCCACGGCCTTTCCGAGCAGCGCGACCGCATGCTCGATTTGATCGACCGCGTGGTGGCTGCGATTGTCGAAGAGTGTTGCCCCGAGAAGCGCCCGCCGGAAGATTGGGACTGGAACGGGCTGTACGAAGGGTTCAAGGAGCATTTCCGCACTCAGCTCTCGAGCGAGATCGAGCAATTGGGTGAGCCGCACCGCGTGGTGCGCCTCATGTATCAGAAGGCTGAAGAGTCGTACTTTGCCAAAGAGAAGGAACTCGGTGTCGATCTCGCTCTGCGCGTGTTCAGACACGTCTACCTGGAAACCATCGACGAGGCGTGGGTCGATCACCTAACGAACATGGAACATCTGCGCGACGGCATCGGCCTGCGCGGATATGGCCAGCGCGACCCGAAGAACGAGTACAAGAAGGAAGGGTACAACCTATTCCTCAACATGATGGCGAAGGTGTCCGCCACCGTGCTCAGCAAGTTCTTCTCAGTGCAGGTGCAGCGCCAGGACGAAATCGCCGCACTCGAGGCCGAAGCCGAAGCGAAACACCACGCTGACTTGGATCACGCGATCGCAAAGCATCCGGGCGAAGAGGGAGAGGTTACTCCGGACGAGTTCTTGGCTCAGGTGCACGGCAACCCGATGGGTTCACGCCCGCCACAGCGCCGTCAGACTTCGGCAGTCAAACTCGGCAGAAACGATCTATGCCCGTGTGGCTCCGGCAAGAAATTCAAGAAGTGCCATGGGGCGGTCGATGGCGAAGCCGCGTCCGATGACGAGGAGTAGGCTCGCCAGGCAGCCAAACGGGCCTCCAGGTATCCGGTATCAGCGATCAGGCAGTGGCGGCCCTTCGGGCCGAGCGATCCTTAGAGGGTACAGGTCGCCGACCTGGCAGGTTGATAAGGCGAGCATGTCTCTTCGGCAAGGAGAATGCCCGCTGGTTGGTTTGAGAGTCACCACCAGCTGCTTCGGCCGATTGAGTCGCGCATGATTTCGGTCGAGCAGCTCCGTAAGGTGTACGGAACGTACGTCGCCTTAGCGGACGTCTCGTTCAGCATCGCTCAGGGTTCCGTCGTAGGCCTGCTCGGAAGAAACGGCGCAGGCAAGACCACGACGCTGCGCATCTTGGCCGGAGTGCTTCGGCCAAGTGCGGGTTGTGTTCGATTCGATGGCCTCGACTGCGCCACCGATCCCGTGCGAGCGCGAGCGAACGTCGCGTACCTGCCCGAGTCCGCGCCGCTCTATCCAGAACTGCGGGTTTCCGAACACCTGCTCGCCCGCGCCGCTCAGAAGGGCCTCTCCGGCAAAGAACGACCCGCAGTCGTGCAACAAGCCTTGTCCAAGGTGGGAGCCACTGAGTTCGCACAGGTACTGTGCGGGCAGCTGTCGCGCGGAATGCGTCAAAGGGTCGCGCTCGCCGATGTATTGCTCACGCCGGCGCCGCTCCTGCTACTCGACGAGCCCACGACCGCACTCGATCCGACCCAAACCCGGGAGACGCGCGAACTGATTCGGAGTTTGGGTCGCTCGAGCACCGTGCTCGTTAGCACCCATTTGCTCGCGGAAGTGGAGGCCATGTGCGACTCAGCCATCGTGATGGACCGGGGGCGAATCGTAGCGCAGGGCTCGATTGAAGAGCTTCGAAGGCTCGGACGATCCGCCGAGCTGCTGGTCACTCTCCGAACCAGTGTCGAGCACGCCCAAGTGGCGCTGAGCACGTTGAGTGCTGCGCTGCAATCAATCGTGGAGCTCGAGCCGGGGGTGGTCCAATTGACGTTTGCTTGTCCCGCTGAGACCGATCTCGACGCGTTCGCCGAATCGATCACTCAGGTCGTCGCAGCCTCGGGAATCCCGCTCCGACAAGTGATGCGGAAGCCCGCCTCACTCGAGCAGATCTTCGCGGATCTCACCGCGTCCAAGGAAGACGCGTAATGGCCGGGACATGGTCAGTCGCGCGCCGGGAGCTGTTGTCGCTGTGGGTCACTCCACTCGCGTGGTCTCTGATGACCGCGTTCTGCTTGATCAACGGATCTGCGTTCGTGGCCACCTTGAACAGCCTGAGCAGCTTCCTGGCGGGTGGCATCGACGTAGGACCGATCCAGGCCTTCTATGGCCAAAGCATTTTCGTTCCGCTTGGGTACCTACTGCTTTGCCCGTTGCTGACCATGCGCAGCCTGGCCGAGGAACGTCGCTCCGGCACGGCCGAGCTGTTGCTCGGCTCGCCCTTGAGCGCCACCCAGATCGTGGTCGGGAAGTATCTAGCGCTCGCACTCACCTACGTGGCGATGTGGCTGCCAACGCTCGCGTATCCGATCATCTTGCGTGACACCGGATCCGTGGAATGGCCGGTGGTATTCTCCAGCTACGCCGGGGTGTTAGGGCTCGGACTCAGCTTCGTCTCGATCGGGGTATTGGCGAGCGCCGTTACGCGCAATCAACTCGTGGCAGCGTTGCTCACTGGCACGTTGATTTTCGCCTTCATCTTATGCGAGCTAGGCAAGCTGAACTATCCAGGTGGATTGCTCTCTGAGTTGTTCGATCAGCTATCAATAGCCTCGCACTTGGCAGACTTTGCGCTGGGTGTGGTGCGCCTTCGCCGTATCGTGTACGTCGTTAGCCTGACCATCCTGCCGCTATTTCTGGCTGTACGCGCAGTCGAGGCATGGAGGGACGGCTGATGCCAGCAAGGAACCCCTGGACGCGAACGCTTCTCCGCTTGCGCAGGCCCACCGCCTACTTGGGGACGTTAGCGGCGCTGACCATCGCGGCAATGTTCAACCTGATCGGGATCCGCTTCGATCGACGCTGGGACCTGACACCCGACCATCGCTACACTCCGTCGCCTTCGTTACAGGCGATCCTGAAGGGCCTGCACGATGAGGTAACGGTCACGGTGCTCTTGGCACGCACGGATCCGCTGGCGATTACGGTCGATCAGATGCTGTCGAGCTATCGCGCGCAGGCCCGACATCTCAGCCTCGACTGGGTGGATCCCGACCGCGAACCAGCACGCTTCCTCTCCAAGCAGTCGGAACTGGGACTCGTAGCGGGCCGGACCGAAGAGGACAACGTGACGAGCGATGCCATCCTCGTAGTTTCGCGCCAAGGAAAGCGTTACGCCGTCGAGGCTCGCGAGTTCGTCAATCTCGATCCCGACGCTGGCGAAAGCACTGAACACTTCGAGCGAGCCTTCACCATCGCGTTGCGCACCGTACTCGAGCAGGCCTCCCCGACGGTGTGTTTCACCGATGGGCACCGCGAGCTTTCTACGTCGGATCAGAGTCCGCTCGGACTCTCGCGATTTAAGCAACGCCTAGAGCACGAAGCGATGACCACCAAGGTGATCGATCTCGCGCGAGGGGAACGGGATCCGCTGCTCGGCTGTGAGCTCGTGATCGTTGCGGCACCGGACGTGGCTCTGGTTCCCCATGCAGTGACCAAGCTCACCGAAGCCGCCAAGCGCGCGAGCTTGTTGTTGCTAGGAGGGGTGGTTCCGGACACGGAAGGCAAATTGAGTAGTGTCGGATTCGAGCCCCTTGCGCAGCTGATCGGGGTTCGGCTCGGACTCAACGTAGTCGTCGAGCTAGATGACGCATTCCGCTTGCCGAACCTGTTCGGCGAGACCTTCCTGGCGACCCCTGCCGAACACGCCTCGACTCACGGCCTAGTACGACGGCAAGGTGAGTCGCCATTGCGAGTCGTCGTGTCTTTGGCGCAGAGCTTGGAGAAAGAGGCGGAGAGTCGGGCCAATACGCTCCTATCGTCGAGCCCGGCATCGATAGTGCTCCCCGACGTTTCTCAAGCTTCTCTCGAGCGCGTCACGCAGGGAGATCGCACGCATGCCCGCAGCTTCACCGTTGCGGTCGCTGGAGTGGTTGGAAGTGCCACGGCTGGGGTCGAGGAACATCGGTTGGCGATAACGCCAGCCAACGTCTTCCAGAACCGCAGCTTCGAGAACCCCTCCTTGCTCGTCACGCGCTCGTTTGGTCTTAGCCTGGTCTCTTGGCTCTTGGCCAGAAAATCGATCGTAGTCGAACCCGAAGCTCGACCGATGCGCCCCGCGGGTTTCGAGCTGAGTGCCGAGGATCTCGCCGGTATTGCTCGCTACACCATGCTCATCATGCCGGGTTGCTTCTTGCTGCTCGGCGCGAGCATCCTCTGGTACCGACGACGGCCGCCGCAACGCGGCCCGTCGGGAGCGAAGGCGGAGTGAGATGGCTCGCTCAGAGATCCGCACGAATGCAATCCTGATCCTGATCGCGTTGGGCTTAGTCGGACTATGGGTGCTGATTCCCCGAGCTAGCGACGACGAGTTTGCGGCTACGGCATGGTCCGATCTCGTGGACGATCCGCCCCCGCGGCTCACCGTGAGTCGTGGTGGAGAGAGGGTCAGCTTCGCGTACCGCAGCGGCGAGGCCGGTCAACTCGAACGCTATGTCCCTACCTTTCCGCCCGAAACGCACGCGAACCCTGCAACGTTGGATCAACTCATCTTGGCGCTCAGTCGGCTTCAAACGGTGCGTCGCGCCAATGCGGCCGCGCGCGAGCTCGGGTTGGAGCGCCCCACCCTGATGATCGAGATCGAAGCCCGCAATGGCACACGGAAAATCGAACTCGGCAGCGCAGCCCCGACTCCGCCCAACGCCCGCTACGCCGCGATCACGACGCGAAATCAACGTCAGCTGATCGTGCTCGCGCCGGATTCGGCACAAGCCCTTGATGTGCCGGTCGATACCCTGCTCGATCACCGCGCACTCGACGTGGTTCCCTCGGAGCTTCGGCGGCTCCAGTGGACCGGAATCGACGGCCAGGTCGAGCTAACGAAGAACGCGATGGGACAGTGGGCCTTTGCGGGCTCCTCGGAACGCGCCCGACGAAGTCGCGTGGAACAGTTGTCGATGGGTGTCAGCGAGCTCCAATACACCAAACATGTCGCCTCAAAGTTGGCCGCTGCAACCCACGGCAAACTACCGCGCACGGTAGTTGAGTTGACCGCAAGTCGCGACGATCGAGCGGAACAGTTCCGATTGTCAGTCGGTGGCGAGTGCCCGGGAGCGCCGAACGACACGGTGTTACTGGTCGATGGACCGCGCCGCAGCGCTGGTTGCGTCAACACGTCAACCTTCGATGCACTACTTCCGAAGTTGACGGAGCTCCGAGATACGGCGGCGTTCTCGCTGCGCGTAGATGAGATCGAGCAACTCGAAGTCCGAGGGAACAAGATCCCCTTCGCGCTTTTTCGTGAGGGCTCGGAATTTCGATTAAATCAGCGCGATGGCGCCCCCGTTGCGTTGGCCATCGGCAACGGAATCTTGGCTTCGCTAGTGTCGATTCACGGTACGTCTCGGGGGCGCTGTGAGTTCGCGGCGCGAGGCGGAGCGCCGACCATTGCCCTCAAATCCTACGTGGTTGGAGACGGCACACCGGTGGTCGAGCAAATCTCGATCGCCGCAGACGCTGACGGAACGCGTCGTCTCTGTCGAAACGATGGGCTCGAACTGGGCATCGATCGCATATCGGCTCAACTGATTGCACTCGAGCCTTCCCTCTTGCACTCTCCGGTCGTCCTCGATGTGCCGCCCAGTGACGTGAAGCAGGTGCGGCTCCGCTACGCTCGGACTCAGCTGACATTGCGCGTCGATGCGCAGCTCCACTGGACGCAACTCGAACCTCGACGACCAGAGCTCGATGCCCCAAGCGCGGAGACGCTGCGCGAGCGATTGGCACCGCTTCGCGCTGTGCGTTGGTTGGTGCCGGCCGCGTCTGAGTCTCTCGCGGATGGCTCGCCGTCGGTCGAGATCGAAGTTCTGGTGCAAGACACCGCGAGCGCGCAGCGTGACGCAGGCGTCAGCACGCCCACGCCGACCGAGTACCGTGTGCGCGTGACGCTCGACCCCGCAACGAATCGGGGGTTTGGTTGGTGGAAGGGCGAGCCCTTCGCGCTAGAACCGGAGCTCACCGAAGTGCTAACGCGGTTCGTTCGCGACGTGACCAACGCCCAAAAGTCACCCTAGATCGCAGCGGATCGGGCTCCTCCGCTTTCAGACGTCGAACCCGTGCGGCGCGACAGCGACGCCCTTCACGTTGTTCATTTTTGTCAGTGCGGCGCGACGACGACATGATTTCAATCGTCGTTGTGCGGCGCGACGACGACATAATTCAATCGTCGTTGTGCGGCGCGACGACGACGTAATTCAATCGTCCTTTGTGCGACGCAGCGACGAAGATAGTTGGTTCCACTTACGCGAGCGCGCGATGACGTAGCAGAACCGTCGTCGAATCTCCCGGGTTCAACGGCGAGTTGGGACGATGTCGCCCGCTCGACCGTGATTGCGACGGCAAAACCCCCAAAAAAAAGGAACAGACACGCTAGTTCAGCGCTGGTTCGCTCTTCTTGGCGCTGCCGAAGACGGATTCCCAGTTCTGCCGATATTGATCCGTCGCGACCTGAGCTGGACCGGTGCTTGTTGGCCGTGCTTCGACCGGTGGCGTGTACTCCACGTGAACGTCGCAGAGCAATGGCATCTCCTTGCGCGGCTCGAGCCGAACGACCTCACCGGCAATGGGCTTGCCGGGAACGAGTGGCATCACAGCGCCGGCTTCGATCCGATCTTGACGGCGGCGAAGAATCTTGAGTCCGCGGCCATCCTCGGTTCGACCGTGAATCAGAGCGACGTCATCGTGCGGCGGCGCCACGGCTTTGGTCTCCGCTGATTGCACGATTGCGCCTTCGGGTTTGCTTTCCGTATCGTTCACGACACTTGCTTAGTTATCACAGGCGCAGATAAAGGCCCGCGGATCCCCGGAACTCTATCGCTTTCGGTGGGTTCACCTCGCCAACGTACGACCACCGCGCAGGCAGGTTGCATGGCCGATTCGCGCCTTTACAGACGGAAAATTACCGAGCGTCAGATCAGCCAGCATCGATTCACGTCATTTTCCAGCATTACCCTTTTGCCTTCACCAAGCTGGTCATGGAATCCTGATGCCACTCCCAAGGCAAAGCCATGGCGGCGCTGGGCTGAAAACTTGGTGTCGTCAAAAAACCCGCTTCGGTGAGCTAGCGGCATGCAAAAGATCGCGTTCTTCGGACTCGAGAGATCCATCCAAGACCGTTTCGTTGAATCGACGCACGGCAGAGAGGTGCCAAATCCTCTCCTTTACCAGAAGGCACCTCAGAACCCTGTAGCGCGCACCCTGCTAATCGTCCTGTTCGCCGCGCTCGGCGCAGGAGCGGTCTTTGCATGGCTTGGATTCGGCAATCTCGCGCATCCGTGGGCAATCACACCGGCGTGGTCGCTCGCTGTGTACTGCGGGCTCGCGTGCGTCGCGCTTCTGGCGCTACTTCGGGCAATCGTGATTTGGGATCGCGATGCGAGCTTACCGTATCTGCGCGGACGTTTCGTGTACCCGGTGGGTGTCATCGACGCGTGCGGTGAGACCATTCTCATCCACGAATTCACCGACCTCGCGGAACATGCAATCGTCGGCAACAGGCTGCAGCTGCGCTTCAAGGATGGCCATCGCTTCGAGTTCCACAATCGGGACAAATCACGGCTCGAACAGGTGCAGGCCTGCATCCCTGGAGCGCAACAGCGTCTGAGCCTTGCACCGGGTTCTGGGAACCAGCGCGACCTGGTGCTTCTCAATCCGCTTCTCGACACTGGTTTCCGCAATCCGTTTGCGCCGGTGAAGCCATTGGTGAAGGCCGGCCCAGGCTGGGGACGCTACTGGTTCTTGATTGCAGTCGCGGTAGGGCTTCCACTGGGGTTCGGGATCTGCACGTTACGAAACGTACTCAGCGAAAAGCAAATGTACGTGAAGGCCCGTAAGCACGACAGTTCCTCTGCCTATCGCAATTACCTGGCTCGCGGTGGCAAGCGCGCAGACGTCGTTGACCTGCTCTTGCCGCGAGCCGAGCTTCGAGAGGCGCGCGCCCAGAAGCACAGCGCGGCACTCGAAACGTACTTGGTGGCCCACCCGAATTCCAAGATCAAAGCCGAAATCGAAGCAGCGCTGCGTGCGCAATTGCTTACCGAGCTCGAGAAGGCCCGTGATCAGAACTCGATGTCGGCGCTGCGTGAGTTCCGCGAAAGCAGCAAGCGCATCGACCTCGTCAAAGAGGAGTTGCAGGACGCCGAAAAGGCGCTGTTTCAACGCGCCCTCGCCAAGTACCTATCCACTACCCCAGCGAGCGCCGAACAGCGGGCGTTCTTCACGCGTCTACTCGAATTTGCGCGGACGCGCGGGTCCAAGCTCGAGGTGCGTTTCCATCGACAGCTGCCCGCCGATGCAGTCGAACGCGCAGAGGTACAGCTCAAGAAGAGCGCGTATTATGTCGGAGTGCCCGCACTTCCGAGCCAGTACTTCGCAGGAAAGTATGCGGAGCCCCGCGAGGCCGTCGTGGTCGATGCGCTCCGAGTCAACATCGAGAAATTGTTCCCCAAGGACATGATCACGCTCGAGGTTGGGCCTGCTATTGAAGGCGAGTCCGCACCCCCACCTAATGTGACCGTTCCAACGATTCTGATCACTCACCGCACCGAGCTGTCTGGGGTATTCCTAAGCAAGAAGCCGCGCGGCTCCTTCGTGGGATTGAGCATCCAATACAAGGCGCGCTTCATGATTCCAGGAGACGCCGCCCCGCTCGAATTCCAATACGCGGCTTGGGTTGCGCCCGGTCCGAAGAAGTTCGAGGAAGCTGGGTTAGCCTACAAGAACTTCTACGAGATGATGGCAACCGACGGCTTCAATCGATTCCTGAAGCGTTATCTTGCCGCGCTATTCGGCGCGCCTGTCCCGTAGCGGAAAGGTCCAGGCACAGGGGTTTCTGCGCACTGAGAGACACAGTCCTCGCGCTGCGAGCAGCCGCAGGCGCAGTGAAGGCGGAGGCGCCCGAGGAGTGAGCGTTGAGCACCGTAGGCGTACCGAAGGGGGGAGGTCCGCCTTCTAAAGGCCCAGTGCTGACTTGAAGACGAATCCCTCGTCACCCTTGGCGTTGTACTTCACCCGGTACCAGTCGCCTTGCCGCCCCGTCACCATGACGCGAGTGCCGCCCAAAACGCGAGCGACGATCGCGCCATCTTTGGGCGCCTTACGCACGATAGCAACATCCCAGGTAACGGTGGCTCGACCGCTTTGCCCTTGCACCTCTCCCTCCGCGGCGTTCGTACTCGCGGCGGTTGTGCTGGAAGGGCCCGGTTCAGAAGCCTTGGACGGCTCGGCTTGAACTGGGCTGCGCGAAAACTCGACGAGGTAAAAGAATCGGTAGCTGGCGTAATTGTGTTCTACGTTGGCAACATCGACTTGGGTGAGCCTAGTCTTCGCGCATTCTGCCAAGGAACGCGCAAGGGCCGCGTCGAGGGTCGTACTGCGACCAACCGTGAAACGACTCAGGGCGCCCGTCGCAAAATCCACATCGAAACCGAGCGACAGTGTGCCACTCTGGCCTTCGGCCCCATCGCAGGCCAAAAGACTCTTGAGCGGCTCGCTCAGCACGGCGTCAATCGCTGGCGCGTCACACTTTTGATGCTTTCTGCCGTCGGCGTCGACGCAGCTCACCACGTCTGCAAGGCGCACCTTCGGACCGATCAATTTGGGCGCAGGTGGCACTGCCGGGCTGGGTTCGCCCGAGTCCGTTGGGGCGGCAGAACTCACCGCTCCGAACGATGCGGACGGGGCAGGCACTGCGAGGACCGCCGAGCCCTCGGACGGTTGAGGTGCAATCTTGACCCTGGCCAACCCAGGCCAGGCTACCCCAACGATGAACCCTATCGCCGCAATCGCCCCCACTCGCCCGTAGCGCGGGTGCTCATCCGACGGCTTAGGGACGAGTATTTCGGGCGTCTTCGATCGTTTGCGGTTGGGCGCTGACGTACTCACGGCTGGCTCGGCTACGCATACCACGTTCCCAGCCATATCGCGAAAAGCAGCGCACCGAGAACAGTGCCGTCGGGCGCCGCTCTGCTTTTGTCAGCAGGTCGCAGGGGCCCCCAACAACCCGTTAGCGACTCTGACTACGGCACGCCGGCTGATTGCGAACGAGGATTTCCTTGATCTTGCCGCGCTTTTTCGCATCTCGGTTGATGTTGCGAGCCACGAGCGGATGTTCAATCGCATGCGCTTGGTACAAGCGCTCGGACTCCGGCGTGCAGGAATTGGACAACACGGCTGGGACATTACGCTTGGTCAGCTCGTCAAATATGCGCGCCAGGCGCTCGTGCTCCGTGAGGCCGAATGGGTGTCGGTCGTAGCTCGTGAAGGACGCCGTCGGGGACAACGGGAGGTATGGGGGATCCAGGTAAACGGCATCCTTCGACCGAGCAAGCCTGCACGTCTGTTCGAAGTCCTGCTGTAGCAGCTCCACATTCAGATTCGTGAGTACGTCTGCCACTGCACGCAGGTTAGGCTCGTCGCAGATCTTTGGATTCACGTGACGACCGTAAGGTACATTGAACAAGCCGGAACGATTGACGCGATAGAGGCCGTTGAAGCCCGTCTTGTTTAGATAGATGGTTCGTGCGGCGCGTTTGGCATCGGACCTCGGCCGCAGATCTCGAATCCGATAGTACTCTTCCTCAGACACCGTCATCTTACGGAGCTCAGTCACCACCGCATCCACATCGCTCTTGAGCGCGCGATAAAGGTTGATGAGCTCTTCGTTCGCGTCGGAGAGTACTGCGCGACGCAGACGCCCTTCGCGGGCCAACGCGAAGAAGACCGCTCCGCCGCCAAAGAACGGCTCGTAGTACGCGTCGATCTTCTTCGGTAGGAGCTGCAAGATGCGCTCCGTCAACGGAGTCTTGCCTCCCGCCCACTTCAGTACAGGACGTGGCAACTCCCTCGGCGACATGGCGCCCCGGATTAGCCCAGGGCCAAACGCCTGTCAAAAGCGAGGGTCAGGCTCGCGACTTGAGACCGCTTGGCCGACTCACGTTCGAGAGCCGCGCTTCCTGAGGTGCGGCTGCTTCTGGCATTCGAATCTCCAGCCGGCGCACCATTTTCTGTAATCCGAAGCGAGACACACCCAGAAGCTCCGCTGCTCGAGTCTGGTTACCATGCGTCCGCTCGAGTGCCTTGGTGACCAGATCGCGCTCCAAAGCATCAACGTGCGCTCGCAACTCCAACCCTTCGGGCTTAGGTCGAGTCAGCAATGCGGTTCGACGTACCTCGTCCGAAAGATGGCCGGCAGTAATCACGCCCTCGCACAGAACGATAGCCCGACGCACTTCGTTCTCCAGTTGTCGGACATTGCCTGGCCACGGAAAACGGCACATCAGGTCGAGTGCTTCTTCGTCGAGCGACACCGGCTTGTTCTCGGCGTAACGCGTGATGAAGTGACGCACAAGCAACGGAACGTCCCCAAAGCGTTCTCGAAGTGCAGGGATGCGCACGGACACGACGTTCAGACGATAGAACAAGTCTTGACGGAACGTGCCGGCGGCCACCATTGCATCCAGATCGCGGTGCGTCGCGGCGATGATGCGCACGTCAACGCGACGCGAACGTTCGGACCCGACCGGCCAGAATTCGCCTTCCTCGAGCACGCGCAGTAGTTTGGTCTGCATGGCGAGGCTCATCTCGGCGATCTCGTCCAGGAACAATGTGCCTTGGTCGGCAACATCGAACAGCCCCGCGCGGCTCCGCGCCGCTCCGGTGAATGCCCCGCGCACATGGCCGAAGAGAGCAGACTCCAGCAATGTTTCTGGGATTGCACCGCAATTCTCGGCAACGAACGCCATGCGTGCGCGCGGACCGTTCCGATGTATCGCCCGAGCAATCAGTTCCTTTCCCGTGCCCGATTCGCCGAGCAGCAGGATTGGAACATTGCTGACCACCACACGATCAACCAATGCCAGTAGCGACTGCATTGCGGAGCTATTGCCAATGATTCCGTCGTAGCAATGGCGAGTTGGGACATGGTCCTGAGAACGAGCGAGTTCGATGCGGGCCTCCCCGAGCTCGGCCTCGCGTATCGACAGGGTCGCATCCATTCGCTTCTCAGCGCGCTCGGCACGGCGAGCCGCGCGTCTCAGCAGTAGTCGATCGCGCGCGTCGGCGATAGCCACGGCGGCGACCGCCGATACCAGTCGCACCCAGGCGAGTTCCTTCTCTCCGAAAGCACCGCGTCGGATTCGGTCATCCAAATAGACGACACCCATCGCTTCGCCGCGTGCCATCAGCGGCACACACAGTACACTTCTGAGTTTGAGTGCGTGCACACTAGCATGGACGCTGTCCAATTCACCGCTGGCATCCACGGCGACGATCGGTTCGCCTTGCTCGAGCGCGCGCGCCGCCAGGGTGTGTGACAGTTCGAGCTGCTGACCCACTAAATCAGAACGAGTCAGGTTACGTCCAACGCGCGGGATCAGTCGACCGCCTGGCGCCATCAGGAGCAGGAGACCGCGCTCGACGCCTGTCCACAGGACTAGCGCATCTAGAACCTGAACCAACAGCGGGCGCAGTTGCTCGAATCGTCCGAGTGCCCTCACTAGGTTCTCGATGTCGGCGACCTGTTCGGGCAGCAGTGTTGGCGCGGTAGGCGGACGCAATGCCTTCACCCAATCGCGCGATAGAATGGAAAGCCTGAACGCCGCGGAGCATCCGCTCACCAGCTGTTGCACATCCTCGAGTGCAGCGCCGTGCAAACGTCTGGCAGCATCGCCCAATTGAGCCAACGACGAGAGCTCGGCTCCTGCCGCGAAAGCTGGTCCACGAATCACGGCCGAAGCCTTGATCGCGAGCAACCGGATCAGCTCAGCAACGACTGTTTCTGCGCCGCCGGGAGCTCTGTCTCGCACCATGCGCCGCGCCCGAGCACCCCACCATTCGAACGTCGCGTTAGCGCCGAGCTCCATGCGGCGCGCCAGAGCGTCGCAGGCCTCAACGTCCAGCGCGACTCCCAGTTCGTGGCTGCGCGCGGCCACGAGCAAACGCTCCTCTTCGTTGGGTGCGCTCAGCAGTGCTTCCGCGCGCCGGACGTGCTCGGTTGCTTCCGGACCGCCTTCACTCGCGTCCGCAAGCGCCAGATGCACGTAAGCCGCGCAGCGCTCGTCGCGCGCGCTACGAGCGAGTGCCAAGGCCGCCTCACCAGCGGCCTTGGCCTGCAGAGTCGCCCCTGCTGCGACGAACGCGGCGAGGCGAGTGAGTGCCGCGCGGGCTGCGCGCTGTGTTTGGCCAAGTGCCTCGAACAGCGCGCTCGCACGCTCCGCGGAAGTGACGGCCTCATCTAAGCGACCGCCATCAACGGATGCTGCGGCAAGTCCCGTTAGGTAGGTAGCCTCTTCCAGCAACGCCCCGGCTCTCGATGCGTATTCGACCGCCCGATGAAACGCGGAACACGCTGCCGTTGCTTGTCCGGTGGCGTGCTGAACCATGCCGACCAGCGCAGCGAGTCGCGCCTGATCTTCGTCACTCGTCGCAAGCGCTTGAGCCCGCTGCAACGTCTCGAGCGCCGCCGAGTGACGACCGATGCGAATTTCCGCCAAGGCTCGAACCTCGAGCACTGGAGGCAGCTCAGGGGCGTTCGCAATCCTCTCTAGGGCTTGAGCGGCGTGACCACGGTCGAGGAGAATACGACCCTCGGTCGCAATAGCACGAGCGAGCACGCCTGGCTCGGTACATGCTGCAAGCGCTCCAATGCGAGCCAGCGCGCCGTCACTGTCGGCAGCACGTCGAGCTGTTTCCGCGGCTTCCGCTTGGCAGGCGGGAGCAAGATCAGCGTCGAACACTGCTAGCGCGCGACCGTTTTCTCCAAGCAGACGCAAACGCCTGCCCAACGCCAAACGAAAAGCGAGCGGCACGGTGGCTTGCGTCGCGTAGGCCTCTGCCGCGTCGAGCACGTCTCGGCGCGGCGGACCATCAACGAGTTGCAGGGCAAGCTCCACCGGAGATTGCGTCGAGATTGGCATCTCGGCTCGGCTGGCGCCGCGAATTGTGCTGAGGGTGAGGGCTTGCGGATCGCCGTTGAGGGTGGCGTCGAGAATTCGCTGTAACAAGACCCCG
>JBLNFG010000993.1:0-2996 GCA_050263495.1 Myxococcales bacterium
GCGTCAGCCGATGGATTGAACTTCCGAGACTACTCACTACCGATGCTGCGACTTCGCCGCAGGCGAAACTCCAGACTGAGCCCGAAGCCTTAACGGCTACCGAGCTTTGGAAACTGGACGAACAGCTGAGGTTTTGTTCGACTTCACGACGGGTAACTCGAGACGGCCACCGTGTGTTACCTACAACTTGCCTGTATTCGAAGGAGTTCCTCGTTTGCGCCGTCCACCATCCCCGTATACCGGCACATGGCATACGGGGTAATAGCTCGACTCTTGTACGAACTGATATTTGTGCGGATTACCTTCATGAACTGCTCAATCTGGCCGCAGTCCTCGATCCGGCGCCAAGCGCGTTGCACCAACCCCCGCCCAGACTCGAAGCCGTTGCGGTAGGCAGACTCAGAGTTCGCGTCTCCACTACACGTCACCGGGATCGCAGTACTCGGCGAGGCGAAAGCGATTGCGCTTAGCGCCAATTCCATGACTAATGCTTGAAGCGCGAGCATTCTCATGACGCACACTCTCTTTCCAAGAGTCGCAAGACCTTTTTTGGGCTAGTGCCAGCTCCTCAGTTAGTCCTAACGGCTACTCACGCTGCGCGTCACAAACTTACCGACGTCCAGTACCGATCCCGACGCAGGAGCAAACGGCCACAGCGCAAGCATACACCATGGCGCCACACCACCGGTGCCTCATGGGAGGTTCGAGTGATCGTGCAGCCATTCGATGCATGCAGTCTAATTTTACGACAGGAGCCGAGCTAACCATACAGCGATGTTAGGTCGGCACATTCCGCCCAGGACCGTGTTTCCTGGACGACTCGAACTGTACGAACCTCGGACTTTGCTTTTCCCGTCCACCGCGCCATCGTGCTCTAACCCCCCTCTAATTCATGGCAGTTGCTGCGGCGTTCCGGCTCGCATATGCCTTCAAACGATTCAGCCCTGATGGTGCATAGGACGTTCCTTCCGGCTCTGCATCCGCTAGACCATAGTCCGCCCACGGTGGTCAGTGACAACCGGTCTCCACCTTCTTTCTGCGGGTCCAAATCTCGGACATCGCGACCTGTCTGAATCTTATCGCAGCGCTCGCCACTCGCCCGGAGTGTTTAGAGTCGACACCAGGCAAGCTCTTCAGTTGGAGGCTGAGTATAGCCAGCGCGGGGCAAATGCCAAGCACGTTTAGATGACGTCGTCACATATCTTGTGGACACAGGCAGTGGGCGAACTTGTGGCGCGCAGTTGCCCAATGTCGCGCCACGCCGCATCACCGCAGCCTCTGTTCATCCATCCACGAACAAGGCGTCATGGCGCGGTACCACGTCATGTGTTCCTAGAGTGTTATCCGCGTTCAGGAATGAGACTTACCAGATTTCACACAGTTCGAACGGCCTTGTTGAGAATCCCAAACGGAGCATCGGCGCAGGCAGATGACGCGCGCAGTAAGTGGAGCATGATCTGTTTGCGGTTACGAATCGGATGGGGCACGTAGCAAGCCCAGCTCTGAACTCCCTGTCCTAAATGCCGGGCAGTGGTCCATACCTCGCCGCGTTGCCAGCCTCACGCAACCGGGGACGTCGGGGCTGGGTGCAATCTGTGCCCGCAAGTGGCCGTGTGTCTAGAAGTTCTTGGGGTAGTGCAGCGTCCTTGCCCATGTGTGACACAGTTAATAGCGCGGACGTGACGTACTTACGCCGGCCCTCGCACGCGACGAGAGATCCGTCGCGGAAGACGTGGACAGCTCGGGCACTTACGCTACTCTGGCACGGGCTCAGCGACGCGATTGAGGAGCGCGGCGACGATGCCGCGCTCTGCAGGAGGATCGGGCTGCGCAGCAGACTGGAAACCGAGGACACCCCTCTAGAGCGCCAATCAGTTTGATCCCGTAGCGAAAGCGCTGAAGCCGAAGCGACCCGAAGCAGAATTGTCTACGTGGAGAATTCTGCGCAGGGCCACGGTGCCCAGCGAAGCTGGGCATGCGCCGACTCGAAGTGACTCTGAACCGGTGGCGTATGCAAGGCAGTTTTCTGCTTTTCTTCTTCTGGGTTCGTCGCTTCAGATGTTCGCCCGTGTCGGTTGTCGGTTTGGCGTTTTCATGATGGATCTCTCCTGTTCGGCTCCTGAGGGAGTCGTTCTTGGAAGTGGACCGGCCGAACGCCGTCGATTCGCTTGGGGCGAGCTACTACTCGATTGACTCTACGCGTTCATCGGGCAGCCATGCGGCTTACCAGGCCCGAGACGCAGATTGGGATTCGAGACGCGGAACGAGACGCAATTCTACGAACGAGGTACTCGCAATGACTCCTGACGGATTCACGGACCCTCGGCACTTCGAACGCGTTCATCGTTTCCAGTTTGGTGCTCTTTCTCAAGCGCGCTCAACGGCGCTCTGGACGGCGAAGATGTCAGGCGTGGTTACGCTGTCTTTCTTCTCCGTTCAGTTGGCTGCGCTTTTGCCGGGGAACGTACGGCCTTGGTGCCTGCCTTTGGGGCAGTGCGCCGAAGTTTTCTTGCAGCCACTTCGAGACTGCGAGCTCGGGTTGCTGTTAGCTTGGCCGCTTCGCGAACGCCGGCAGCGCTCTGCTCGGCCTCGACGGTGCCGTCATAGGGCGTTCCGTCGCGCAGCATCGCCCACAGTACACCTGCGAGTTTGCGCGCCAACGCGACGACAGCGATCTTCTTGCCGCGTGTCGCTGCTATGTGATCGGCCCACTTCCGTTTGCGCGTCGACACAAACCAAAAATTCAAGACCCGGGGCGACTGGGGTTTGCGATTTCGCCAAACCCAGCCAACATCATTCCGTCACGACGGACTGGAACTATTGCTCGGTGGCTCCAAGCTAGGATAATCCACCGGAGCGCGATCCGGGCCGTGCGCTCGAGGAGCCTACAATATTCTACGAGTCGCTAGTCGATCCACGTCGTGGGCACGGGATAGCGCGCTGTCGGGAAGCGCGTAGCGGCGGGGTCGCGCTGTTCGTTCCGGGGGTATCCGAGT
>JBLNFG010000994.1:0-2581 GCA_050263495.1 Myxococcales bacterium
GCGGCGCGTCGACGAATTTCGCGATCCCAAAGTCGAGCACTTTGGGCGTTCCATCCTTGAGCACGAAGATGTTCTCCGGCTTGAGGTCGCGATGGATCACACTGCGCGCATGTGCGGCATGGACGCCTTCGGCGATCTTGGCGAAGAGCGGGAGTGTGTCCTGCCAGCGCAATTCGCCGCGCTTGAGCAGAATCGATCGAAGCGAACGTCCCTCGAGCAGCTCCATCACGAAGTAGAGCGACTTTGCCTCCGTGAGACCGGCCGCGTACACGCGAACGACGTAGGGATGATCAACGGACCAAAGAAACCGCGCCTCAGCCTTGGTTCTGCGGTCCAACTCCTTCGCGTTGGCGCTCGGACGAAAGATGACTTTGATCGCGAAATGGGTATCGATGAGTTCGTCGTAAGCCTTGTAAACGCGGGCGTACCCTCCGCACCCGATCTCTTTGACGATGCGATAGCCGTTGAGCATATCGCCCGGCTTGAAGGGACCAGGAACACGCGAAACGATAGGAGCGTCGGAGTAAGGTCCCTCACTGACCAACCCGGCGCTGGGCGCCCCCAAGCGCGGCGCATCGTTCGCCACGACGATGTTGACCTCCCCGCTCGTGGCCGCAACAGCGCCCTCCTGCGGTCCTAGACTCGAGACCGGCTTAGGGGTGACACCCTGCCGATCGAGCCCAGCCGGCGGCGTCCAGGGAACGCCCCCGCCCAACGGGAGGGTGCCCGTCATCGCCGCAATCCTCCGGACGCCTCAGCTGACTGCGCTGTCCCGCGAAGCCGCGTCCCGCAAACGCAAAGCCGTTTCCCGCAAAGCCGCGTTCCGCGAAGCCGTGTCCCGCAAACGCGAAGCCGCGTCCCGCGAAGCCGTGAAGCGTGGGATAGGGGATGGGTCGAGATGCTGGGCATGGGGCTGAGCGCGCCGTGCATCGTCCCGATTTGGTGGGGGCAGCTCGGCGGTTCACAACCTTTTCGGTCGAATGAAAGCCATCGTTGCCTCAAATCGTACCTCCCATCGATTTCAGCCAGCGACTCAGGATGGTCTACACGTCGCGGAAACGTTCCACCTGAGCTCGGGGTACGAGGCCTAGCACCACTCGCCGCAAAAGTTTGCGGGCAGTAAGCGATCCTTAGTCTGCAAGAGGATACAGGTCGCCGAGCTACCAGGGTGGGGCGGAGAGAACAGGTCTTTTCCGGCAGGGAGAAGCCCCGCTAGGATTATCTGTGGGCGGTACTGGGCGGGCGCACAGCGGCCTCACACTCCCCCGAGGCCTGCGAGCTCGGCCATACCATCGCGGAGGGGCGGGCTGCTCTGATCCACAGTGTGAACTGTTGGACGGCGCACCGCGGGCGGTCTGGGGGAGCAGGGGACAGCGGTCGTGGGTTCGGAAGGGACGAGCACTGGTCCTCTCCGGTCGTGTCCCGCGTTGGCGGACAATGGTCGATTTCGGAAAAATCACGCAACGCTCGGCCCCGCACGACCGATAAACCACACGAACAGAACCCCAATGGATACTGATCGTTCAAGCCACTCAGCCGAATTCATCGAATCTGCCCTCGAGGACCGACCCTATCAGGTGCTCGAGTCGCTGGGTCGCGGAGGCGTTGGCAGCGTCTGGAGAGTGAAGGACCGGGTTACTGAGCGGTACTTGGCCCTGAAGGTCATGCACCATCACTTGGTTAACGACCCGTTCTTCACGGATCGTTTTCGACTCGAGGCTGAAGCGATGGCGTCGCTCGAGCACCCGAACATTCCCGCAGTGGTCGACTACTGGGTGGCTGAAGACGGTCGGCATTGCTTGCTGTTGGAGCTCCTCGAAGGGCGCACGCTCTACGATGAAATCGCGCAGCGCACGCGCCTGCCTATCGGCGAGGTGGTGGACACCGTCTGCCAGCTGCTCGACGCCCTTGCGGCAACCCACGCCGCCGGTCTCGTGCATCGCGACATTAAGCCCGAGAATCTCTTCTTGCACCATGACGGCGAGCACGGGAAGATCCGAGTTAAGCTCCTGGATTTCGGGTTGATCCGGGTTCTCCCGACCAAGCCTGCCGGCCGCCTCCAACCCATGATGCCAACACAGTCCGGCAGCGTGATCACCTCACCTCGGTTTGCAAGTCCTGAAGCCTTGCTGGGGCGTCGCATCGATCAGCGCGCGGACATCTATTCAGTTGGTGTCGTGATGTATGTGTGTTTGGTTGGCCTCTACTCAGGGTTCGACATGGCTACTGGCCCTACCTTCTCGCCCCCCTCCGAGCTGGGTGTGGAGGGCTGCACGCAAGAACTCGACGAGGTGATTCTCCGCGCAGTCGATTCGAATCCCGATCAGCGGTTCCAGACTGCAGAGGAATTCCTTCGTGCACTCGCGCCGCACCGTCCGGTTCGGAACGAGCAATCCAACCAGTCACCTCCTTCATTCCTGCAGATAGGTAAGGAGCTCTGGCGGAAGTACGTGGCAGGCAAGTGAGACGATCGCGCCCCGCCCCACGAACACCGAGAGCCATCAGAAATATCGAGAAGTGTTCTGCCAAAACTGGCAAGCGATGAAGACCATAGCGACACAATTCCACGAATCAGCCAAGG
>JBLNFG010000995.1:0-14103 GCA_050263495.1 Myxococcales bacterium
CTCCTTCCGTCGGCTCCGGCGCGGAATCCAAACCGCACAACAAGAAAGCCCGTCAGCCGCGGGCGGTTGAAAGGCCGGACGCGCCACGCCCCAGTCGAGCAGAAGCCTCGGCGGGGGTGCGAGATGAAAGTTTTGGTGTTGAGAGTGCACCGGGAAGTAGCGAGATTGGCAATCCCTGGCCACAATGACCGCGATTGGTCGAGCGGTTCTGCAGTGCCTTGGGTTGTACCGTAGCATCGCTTCGCTTACCCACTTGATTCTCCCGATCTCGAGCAAACCGTGGCAAAGCAGCAACTCCTATTGGTCGACGCGGATCCACGAAGCATTCGCGTCTTAGAGGTAAGTCTTAAGAAGGCTGGGTACATCGTTACAACCGCTTCGGACGGCGTCGACGCATTATCCAAGATACAGATTTCCGCGCCTGACTTGGTCTTGGCAGACACGCGGCTGCCGAGGATGGACGGGTACGAGCTCGTCAGGCACCTGAAAGAGAACCCTGAGCACGCAACAATTCCCGTTGTGTTCCTAACCAGCCAGCGCATGACCGAAGACAAGATTCGCGGTCTCGAGTTGGGCGTTGAAGACTACCTCACTAAGCCGATCTTTGTTCGCGAGCTGATCGCCCGCGTCAATCTTTTGTTGGCACGGCGCAAACAACAAACGCTCGCAACGAATATTCCGAGTGCCACGCGCACACGCCTCACTGGCTCCCTTGAGGACATGGGAATAGTGGACTTGCTTCAGACATTCGAGGTCAGTCGCAAGAGCGGTATGGCCCGTGTGCGCGAGCCCAAGGGAAAAGCGCTTGTCGTATACTTCCGCGACGGCAAGGTGGTAGACGCCGAATTGGGCCGTTTGCGGGGTGAGGAGGCTGTGTATCGGGGGTTGATCTGGGGCGCAGGCACCTTCGAAGTCGAGTTCAGGCCGGTCCAGAACGAAGACATCATTCCTACCTCGACTCAGGGGTTGTTGATGGAAGGCATGCGGCGTGTGGACGAGTGGGGTCGCATGCTCGAGCAGCTGCCGCCACTATCAACAATCTTCGACGTGGATCACCAGCAGTTGCTTGAGCGTCTCGGCGAGATTCCCGATGAACTCAACGGAATGCTGCGTCTCTTTGACGGGGGCCGCACCTTGGCTGATGTGGTCGACGACTCCCCGTTCGAGGACCTCTCAACGCTTTCGAACATTAGCAAGCTGTACTTCGAGGGCATTCTGGTGGTTGCGGCGCAGCCAGCCCTCGCAGATCGCAATTCCGGCGCTACGCGGGTTAGCGACTCCACCGATCTATCGCCCGCCCAAGCTGCGGAGCGCCTGGAAGAAGACATGCTCGTGCCTGGTCGCGAACTGAGCGAGCCGCGGATGCAGGTGGCTACGCCTGCCTCGTCTTGGCGCCCCTCCGCACCACCAGTTCTCGAGCCAACAGCGCCGGAGATCCTTCTGGCTCAGCACAAGAGCCAAGATGCCTCTCATCTGCGTGAGATGCTTGGGCGGTCAGGTGATTCCGAGAGTGCGATTGGTGTGCAATCGCGGACAACATCGTCCGCGCCGGTGCCACGGTCCATCAGCACTCAACCCACCAGCGAGCGTGGTAGCGGACAGCAACAGCTCGCGGAAACGGGCGCGGCCAGCTCTGAGCGCAGTGGCTCAAAGGGGCAATTGCGGCCAGCGTCGGGGCCGCCAAGACCAGTGATTGCGGCCGTCAATGCTGCAACCAGCTCAGAGCTCCTCGTCGATTCACCCTCGACTGAGCTCATGACAGGATCGTTGGTGCCGTCTCGGGTCGTGGATGTCACCGCTGCCAGGGACAGCGCGTCGCACCTAGAACCTTCCGCACTGCCGCCCAGCGCGTTGTCGAGATCTGGCGACACGCTGCGACCCTTTGCCGCTAGCAAATCTGCACCCGTCGCATCCCTAGAGCCCACCCAACCGCTCGGCAGCTACGGTCAGTCGGTCACAGTGGACGGTGCTTCGGCTTCCGCCGCACAGCCCGAGAAATCGATCCCGCGACGTGGTCCGGAGGGGACTGTCATTGGGTTGCAGATGCTGACGGCGGCGCAGGCGGCTGCACACACGGCAGCGAAGCGAGCTCACGCGACAACCAACGCATCCGTGCCAGAGGCGGAAATCTCCGCCAGCTTAGGGACTGGTACGAAGACCTCGGCTGGCACGGGTCCGTCGCGTGATGGCGCGGACCATGCTGACGTATTGAACGCAGAGAAGCGCGATTCTGGACCACGCGCCACTGACAGCGGCCGGCATGCGGCGCCAACCATCGACGAACGTGCGAACGTCACTCGACTCCACCGGGGGACAGACGCTTCGGTTATTCGCAAGCAGGACGTTTTCGCCGACGACTTCTTTTCGGCTGGTGACGATGGGACTTACGACGGCGGCCCCCATAGTCTGACCCCGCCCGATCTGCCGGAGGCCGAGTTAGAACCCGAGAGCGTGCGTCTAGCCGTCAGGCGGACGAAGGAGCAAGACGACCGCAGACGTCGTGCTGTTTGGACTGTGGGGCTCGTGGTTGGCGTAGGACTAGCTATGGTGGTTGGCGGATTGTGGCGGTGGACGGTCGATGAACGAGCGGCGGTAGGTGCACCCACTGCGACCTCTCCAGAAGAGGCGACGGAGGCTGCCGGATCATCGATCGGTGCCGCTGCAGCAGCGCCCACCCCTGAACCGCCCAGCGCGGCGGTGAACGAGCCTGCCGCCAATCCCGCGCCGCCTCCACCTCCTCCCGCGCCGCCCAGCGCTTCACCGACGGACTCCGGAAGTGACGACAAGGGTGTTGGAGAACTTTCGAGTCCGAGAGTGCAGACCAAACCGACAAAGACTTCGACGCAAACGCCGCCTACGACAGCCGAGCGTTCTCCAGTCGTCCGCCCTCCTGCAACGCCCAGTCGGCCCGTGTCTGCTACTCCGCCAGCATCCAAGGAGCCTGCTGTCAGCGCCAAATCTTCCGGATCCACGGCACCTAAACGTCCCAGCCAACCCAGGCCCCCGACGGCGTCTTTCCCCGTCGACTAGCGGCGTGCGTCTGCCCAGCGCGCATCGCTGCCTCACACTGGCTCTAGTCGGACTCGAGAATATCTGCCCCTGATCGCGCCCCTTCAATGCGCGCTCTTTCAGAGTTCCTGATTGCCAACTAGGAGGGTGCTGCCCACCACCGCCTCCGCCTTGCGTCGGCTTGCTCCTCCCAACTTCGTGCTCGTAGCCAAGCTACTGCGCGCGAATGGGAGGAGCGCGACTTCATGGTCGGCGTGCTGATCTACCAATTGGGCTCGTTCAACAAGTGTGCGGCGTTGGGCATAGGACTGCTCGCGTCGCTTGATGCGGAACTGACGCGGGCGGTTGGACAGTGGGACTACCTTCGTCGCTCAATGCGAGCCATCGCACATGGCTGGCAAAGGCCGATTGCATCGGGCAATCGGAAGCGCTTGCTCGTGCAACGAAGACGAGCGTCTTCTCTGCTTTGTCCCCCTAGAGGCAACTACCTATGCGGAAAGACGTTCAGAGCGCAGGAAGCGGCGCAAGCAGGGCACGAGCTGTTCCGGGCATTGTTCATGCGGAGAGTGTCCCGCGTCGAGCAGTTCGAACCCAGCATTTCGAATCTCGCGCGACAGGCGTTGGCCGATGCTGGCCGGTTGGAACCGGTCGTGACGGCCCCAAACCACCAACGTCGGAATATTGAGTCGCACCGTTTGCGCGAGCACTGGGCGGGTATCCGCGGAACTTCGTAAGGTTGCCAGGACACTTCCGCGGCCAGCAGGGCTGTTGAAGCTGTCAAAGTATGCATCGATACGTTCCGTGGGGATGCGCGAGTTCTGTCCGAACAAACGATCCCGAAACAATGCCCTGAAAGCCGCACGACCGAGAAGTTGCTTGTAGACGATTCCGCCAATCACCGGCAGTAGCAGGATGCGGTGACCCAGGAATAGCGGATTGGGCCTGCATATCGCATCAATGAGAACCAGCCGCGTAACGAGTTCAGGATAGCGCGCCGCGAGATCAATTGCGATGCTTCCGCCGAGACCATGTCCCACGATTGCCGCTCGGCGGATGCCGAGCCCGCCGTAGACTTGAACCAACGCGTCCGAAAAGGCTTCAATGTTGTAGGCGAAACGGCTGGGCGCGGGCTTTTCGCTGTCACCGTGCCCTGGCAAGTCAGGGCACACGACTCGGTACTCGTCGCTAAGTTGGCTTGCCACCGTAGCAAAGGAGCGAGAGTCGACGAAGATGCTGTGAAGGCACACCACCACCTCTGCTTCTGCTGAGCCCTGCTCGTACACGCGTAGTCGAACCGTGCTCCCCAGAACGTCTCTATGGGAACGCTCCATTGGCAACGCGAACCCCATAGCACGGACGGACCTCGACTCAAAGCCGCCCCTCCGCGTGCCGCATCGAGGTTCGGGTACTGGCACGTGTCTACGCGGTAACGCTCGAAACATTCTGTTCCGTGCGAGTCGCTTGCCGACAGTGCTGTGTACGGGACCTCTGTCGTCCCCGAACAACTCGAATAGGAGTGAGGTACCCAGTCGCAGGAGCCGGGGTACCTAGGACCACCGTCCCCGCAGGGACCAGCAGTCGGGCATGCGGGGCGCGCGGCAGTGAACCAGGCGTCCCAGAAGTGCACGCGTGCGTGCTGTGCGATTTTTCTCCGGTGTCTCCGCCAGGACGCACGCCGCTCGACTCCTCATGGGTCGAGACTGCTCTGGAACAAGTACAGCGCGGGCCACGACGTTCAGTTGCGCGGGCGGCCGTGTGCCGCCTGCCAGCAGACGAACACCGAATTCGGCAGGGGCTACAATTGTGCCTTCCACGAACGCCAACGTAGTTCGGTCAAATTGGGCGCGCGGCACAGGCGGACAGGCGGTTTCATTCAGGGTGGCAAGTCAGCCAGCTTCGCACGATGCCCGCGCTCGTCACTGATTGATCTCGGAACATCCCTACGCTGACAGGGCTGGTCGGGGGTTCGGGTTGGGGCTCACTCGCTTCGTTCGGATCAATGGGGGGCATCGATGGACGGTATTTTAGCTCCATGGATGTTTAATTAGAGATGACAGATAATGTCCGAGCTGGGATCTGGAATTGCGTCCATGGAGCTGATCCACAGCCAGTCCAAATTTTCCTGCGCTATTCTTTTCGGCAACTCTACTGAGTGGAATATATTCGCACACGTTCCTCGATGGCAGACCGATCCCTAGCGCAATATTCGACCGCGATGTCTCAGACCCAGCGTCTGACTGAGTTTGACATCAAGCGTGTTGAACGGGAGAGCCCTGACGGTGTGACTTCGGGTGAGATACTGCGTATCTTTTCCGAGGTTGGGATTCGTCTGAGCGAGGCAACTCTGCGCAAGTATGTCCAGTTGGGCCTACTTCCGCGCAGCGTCCGGATCGGCAGGAAAGGCAAGCATCAAGGCTCACAGGGAATCTATCCGGTAAGTGTCGTCCGTCAGATTTGGCAGATCAAGCAGATGATGGCGAACGACTATACGATTGAACAGATTCAGCGTGAGGTGCTGTTCATGCGCAGCGACCTTGAGCTGCTGGAACGGACTCTTGGGGGGATTTTCGTGAAACTTGACGATGCGCTGAAGTTGCGGACGCATGGATCGGATATCTTGACTCGCTTGGTGTCGCGCAAGGTTTCCGATGCTAGGGCGCTCAGTTCAGAGCTGCAGTCCAGACTCGAGGCAATCGAGAGGCAACTGATGACAAAGGACGTTGCCGGCGCTTCCGTGGGGCAGACTGCCTAAGGGCAATCGTGGGCGGAATGCGGTGTTGTTAGCTTAATTGTGAGTATCGGGTTTGGTTGACGCAATGTGGAGCGGTGCTCCACGAAAACGGCTTGGGGCCGGATGGCACCCTTTTACACAGACGGTCGTACGATGATGCAGTGGTTGACGAGACGAACGCTCGGGAGGCAGCGATGAGCTCAATCAAGGATGCAGCGAGTGCAGCGCAGAACATCGAGCGTGATGAGTCCGGTGCGCAAGCTGGGCCTGGCCTTAGGAAGTGCGGAGAGGAAAGCATTACGCGCGAACAACGTCGTTCGAGGCGTAAGCGCGATGTCCGTGCTCGTACGATCAGCGTGAAGCGCATGACCAAGCGTGAGCTGGAAATTGGTCGGCTCCTTTTTCCGGAGCATGACTACTGGAAGCCGCGTACGCGTGCGGAGTGTCAGGACGGCTTGCGACCATGTCCTTTCGTCTCGTGCAAGCACCATCTGTTCATTGACGTGTCTGCTCGGACGGGCGCCATCAAGTTGAACTTTCCCGACCTCGAAGCTTGGGAGATGACAGAGAGTTGCGCACTCGACGTCGCCGATCGTGGCGGTACCACGTTAGAGGACGTAGGCGCGATCATGAACTTGACACGCGAGCGAATTCGTCAAGTTGAGGTCAAGGCTCTCGCCAAACTCGAGACGCTCGGCGACATGTCTGCGCTGCGCGATTATGTTGACGAAGGCCCAGTGGGACGCCGCAGACTGCCCAAGTTGGTGGCTAATGCTGCGGAACCGACCGAAGACGATGACTTGGAGGGCGAGGATTTCGATCCCGGGCAAGATCAATCTGCAGGCGGTTCTGAATCTGAATCATCAGAAGCTTGAGGTGATCTGGATTTTGGGTATCAGGTCGCGTTCGCTAGGGCCGCTAATGTGAGAGTAGCGAAGCATACAGAGGAGTCTCGAAGACGCTAAGGGCGTGCGAGCGCTACCACCCGTAAGGCGCTGCTTCCGAGGATCTTAACGATACTGGACTCGTCCAATCCCCGGTCTAGCAGCGCCTGAACCAGTCGAGGCAATTCGAGACACGTCGGCATGTCGAGGGGAGTTGCGATCAGACCGTCCCAGTCGCTTCCTAGTGCCACATGTTGTGCTCCAACGGTTCTCACGCCGTGGATCAGGTGGCTGGCAACCGTGTCCACCGAGCCACCCCAGGGGGGATCGCCTAGGAATGAGCTGTGGTAGAGGACTCCCACGACTCCTCCCGAGTCAGCGATCGCTCGCAATTGGGTGTCATCTAGGTTGCGCCAGTGGGGGTGTACGCCTGAGAGCCCTGTGTGCGAAACAATTAGCGGGCGCGTTCGATCGTGCGCGGCCACGGCATCCCAGAAGAGCTGGTTCGACGCGTGCGCCAAATCGATGAGGGTGCCTCGGGCTTCGAGCTCCATCATCAGCGCGCGTCCCCGTGACGACAGCCCACGATCCACCCCAAGCCTTAGAGGGGAGCTGGTGGAGCCCAAATCCGAGTTCGTGAGGTGGACCAGAGTGACACGTAGCAGCCGCTCAACCGGAAATACTTCACAGCTCAGCGGATCGGATAGCGCGTTACCACCTTGAACTCCAAGAAATGCTGCGTGAAGGCCGAGAGCTCGCGCGGCCTCATATTCTCGGAAGTTGGTCACCACACGAGCGCCACTTCCCTCTGCGTCGAGAAGGGCCACGAGGCGTCGGTAGTTGTTCACGAGCGCTCGAAGTCGGCTACGCCTACTGCGCAAGGGATTGGTGGTAATAACCCAGGTTGCCGCACCGATTCCCGCCTGGCGTAGGCGTGGAAGATCTACCTGCGACAGCCAACGCCCTGCCAATGGCCCGGGTCCGTGCGCAATTGACAGGTCGTAGCCAATCAGCCGAGTCCATAGAAACGAATCGACGTGGAGGTCGAAAACCTCACTGCCCGTCAGCAGATCGATCGCCGCTTCGGAGACTCCCAAGCTCCGCGCTAAGTTCGTCCGATCTGTGGACATACTGGTGGTCTATAACCCGCGAGGAACCTGCTCGATATCGACCTGGGCGAGTGCGTAACGTATCAGCGCACTTCGATTCGCCTTGGTCAGGCCTCGAGCTTTCAAGGCGTCGACCATCTGGTCTAGTGCCTCAAGATCGCCGGTATACATGCTGATACAAATCACCTTGTAGTGCTGCGGCTTTGGCTCTGCAGACGCAGCCTTGCGGCGCGGAATTTCTTTCGGCAGGTAGTAGCTTCCGCTCAACACTCCTTCGACTTCATCGGTGTCCAGCATACGTGCAGCGGCATTGCGGATCGTGTCGCGATCAGTCACTGGGCACCCCCTGCAGCGGCACGTTGATTATCCATCGAAAGCTCATTGGATTCGGCCAGCAGAAGGTTGACGACCTGCCAGTAGTCTTTGGCTGCCGTAGCGTCAGGCGCGTATTCGAAGATGGTCTGCGATTGGGACGGGGCTTCCTTGGCTCGACTTGCTACGCGTATGGGCGGAAGACATCGGTCTCCGAAGTGTTGTCTCAATGTGTCGTATGCCTCGACGCAAACTCGTGCTCTCGAGTCGTACAGAGTTGGCAATACTCCCCAAAGCCTGACCGGGTGAGAAAGCAATCGATTGACCTGCTTGATGGTACGCAACACCTGTCGAACTCCGACTAGAGACAGATAATCGCAAGCCACGGGGCAGAGGACTCCATCTGCGAACACGAGAGCATTCTGATTCAAGAGAGAGAGACTGGGGGAACAGTCCACGACAATCGAGTCATATTCCGATCGTAATGCGCTAAGCCGAGAATCGAGAACACGGTCACGACGCTGACGTCCAGCCAAGAACAGCTCTGCTGCCGCAAGAGTCTCGTTCGACGGGAGCACGTGCAGATTAGGCCGAACCTCAACAATGGCTTCATGCGGATCCAAGCCCATGACGAGCACGTGATAGAGCGTTTTCTCAGTTTGCAGACCGAAAGAAACCGCGACGTTTCCTTGTCCGTCCGTATCTACCAGCAGAACCCGCTGCCCCTTTGCGGCAAGTCCGGCCGCCACGGTCACGGAGGTGGTTGTTTTGCCGGTGCCTCCCTTGTGATTGAATATTGCCAGCACCTGCGTGCGACCCGTAAACCCAGCCTCCATCCGTTGCCAGGTGACATCTCGCGGCCCCAAATTTCCCGTCGGGTTGGGGCGCGGATTCGTGGTTGGCGAAGAACGAGGGTTGGAGGGAGACGACGGCGGAAGGTCGGTGACCGTTGCTGTGCGAACAGGTCCAGAAGTCGCGGCCCGTACGAACTGTACGCTACTGCTCGCAGCGATACCCTCCTGAGGCGCTGCGGCGGGCTCCACACTTTTCGGCGCGATGGGGCGAAGGACTGGGCCATTAAGCTGATCGAGGAGGCGCTGACGGCACTGCGCCGAGCAGGCATGATGCCGCCTACCGCGGTGGTTGATCACCTGGGACACCAGTTCAACCGTGAACGTTCGATTGCAGACGTCACATTGCGCTCGGCCTGCAGACTCGTGGCTCTGACTCACGCAATCGAGTGAACAAAAGTAGACGACGGAGGCCTCTGGTTCGCCGTCAGCCCTTCTGCCGTGACGCTCTTCGACCTGGTATGCTAGCTCAGGGTGAAATAGGGTCCCGCAGACAGAGCAGGGGAATTGTTCGTTTGTCATGGGCTTGCAGGGGTTCGAGGAACACGACTTCTTGATGTCGTTATCGAAGCATCCTGGGCAATCGCATGACTCTCGGCACTGGGCCAAATTAGTGACGTTGCGCGCGAGGCAAGTCGCGCGATCGGCCGCGTACCGGCTGGTCCGGACCCCTTGATTCGATCAAATCTCGCCTGCGGCCTAGTGAAGCTGAGTCTGAAACCAGGCACTGATAGCGCCGTCGTAAGCCGCGGTCCTCGCGAAGACTTTGGCGGCCAGTCGTCTGCGCGTTGCCGGAGAAGTATCCCCTTGCGCCGCCAATTCGGCGAGCACGATTGGGTAATCCTGAGGGTCGCATACGACGGTTACGCGCTCATGGTTCTTGGCGGCTGAGCGCAACATGGATGGTCCTCCAATGTCAATTTTTTCGATCAGATCTTGGAAGCTAGCGTTGCCCTTCGCTAGGGTCTGCTCGAAGGGGTAAAGGTTTACCACGACGAGGTCAATGTATGCGCCGCCGAGTCTTTCGAGATCTCCGTCGTCTTTTCCTTCGCGCCCAAGCAAGCCACCATGCACCCGCGGGTGCAACGTCTTCACCCGACCGTCCATCACTTCAGGAGATCCGGTGTAGCTCTCGACGGTCTTCACCGGGATCTGCGCATCGGCGAGGGAATTATAGGTGCCGCCTGTCGAAAGCAATTCGGTACCGCGAGCAACGAGAGCTTTAGCGAAATCGAGCAAGCCAGTCTTGTCAGACACCGAGAGTAACGCACGTCGAATGGGCATAGTGGCCCACGAGCTAGTTCCACTGAGGCGGCGAGTCAACCCACCACGAGCTCGACGCGAACGTTCTGCCACTTGGGGTTGGTCCCCTCCGAGCGCGCGACCGAAAGCCCTACCAAGCCGGCCGCCTGCCAAGCGACCAAAACTGGCTTTTCCGCGATCGCATGCAAGCCGTCTCGCGTTCAACGGCTGTACCCGCATTGGGACGCTAACAACGGGGCAGGAACCGGCTATAGCGGTGCAACTGTGCCAAGCCAACCTCCTTCTGATGCCGGTACTCCGCGGATCCGAGCGGTAGTGAGCTGGGTCTTGTACGACCTCGCGAACACCGTGTTTTCGATGGGTGTTGTATCGATGTTCTTTCCTCTCTGGGTTCGACGAGAGGCTGGAGCTCAACGAGCCGATATGATCGTTGGGTTGGTGACTGCAGCGTCCATGGCGTCCATTCTTGTGCTTTCGCCAATCATCGGGAGCATGACGGACCGAGCCAGGCGGCGACTCCCGTTTCTTACGGTTTCGACCGCATGCTGCGTGGTCTTGACGCTGCTGATGGGTCGAGTTGGTAGCATCGGTACATTGGTGGCGTTTGCGGTCGCGAACGCATTCTACCAGGCAGGGCTGCAGTTCTATGATGCGCTCTTGCCGTCCGTGTCCACGCCAGCGACGCGAGGCAAGATTGGCGGAATAGGCGTCGGCGTAGGATACGTAGGTTCGTTCCTCGCGATTGGTTTGAGCCTGGTTGGTGCGAAGCGAGGCTGGCCTGTCGCATGGATGATCACCGGAGCCGCAGCTCTCTTCTTAGTGTTCTCCATTCCGTGCTTTCTATGGGTGAACGAACGCGAGAACCCAGAGCCGGGGCGCGTCTGGTCGTTGGCGGAGACGCGGCGTGCACTGGCGCGGACCCTGAAGTCCCTGCTGTCTGCCCACGAGCACCGGGGGCTAGCTAGATTCTTGATTGGGCGGCTCTTCTACACCGATCCCATCAACACGGTCATCGCAATGATGACGCTCTACTCAATCAATGTGGCGCAGGCGAGCGGGGTTGGCCACGCTGAAGCTACGAAGCTTGCTAGCTTCGTGATGCTCGGAGCGGTCGTGTTCGCCATTCTGGGCGGACTGGCTGCGGGCAGGCTAGTCGATAGGTACGGCGCGCGCGCGGTACTCTCTGGGGTGCTTGTGTTGTGGGCCCTGACTTTTCTGCTTGCGGCTGCGATGGGTATCTTTGGCTTGCCGTGGCAGTTGCTGATGGTCGTGAGCGCTTTGGCAGGTGTTTCCCTCGGCGCAACCTGGTCAGCGGATCGCCCGTTGATGCTGGAACTGACGCCTCCCGAGCGCTTGGGAGAATTCTATGGCCTATACGGCATGGTTGGACGATTCGCGGCTGTTATCGGTCCATTACTCTGGGCGGGCAGCATGTACGTCGGGGAGGTTCTGGTGCATGACACGCTCAAGTCACAGGGCGGCAGCATCTTGGTCCTACTGCTGATGATCGCAGTGTCCCGGATCATCCTCAATCCGCTGCTGAGCGTGGGAAGGGGCTCGCCAGCTCCGGACTTGAACACGTCTCTCTAGTGAACCTCGTCCCACTCGAAGGTCCTGACGTAGCGCCGCGATCGACGGGGTATTCGTCGCCTCGCGTCGCCTCGCGTCCCTGGCCTGGGTGCGATCTGCAGAGCTTCGTGCTTTTAGGGAGAGCACCAAGAGGAGAGTCCGTGTAGTGGACACGCATGCTCTCCTATGTTCACGATCGGCCAGAACCGAACGGCTAGTGCTCGGACACAGCCTGCCTTACGTCTTGTTTGCTTTGGATGAATCGCTCGAGATCGGGTGCCAGAGGCGAGCGCAAATCGAGCAATTCTCCAGTGAAGGGGTGGGGCAAGCGATAGCGATAGGCGTGCAGAGCGTGGCGGGGAAGCTCGAGGCTTTGAATATCCGCTTCGGAGAGTTCGTTATCTGCCGAGCGAGCCAACAGACGCTCATCGGGTCCGTAAAGCTTGTCTCCAACGACTGGACAGCCAACGCTCGCCAGATGGAGTCTGATCTGGTGTTGTCGACCCGTGTGCAACTCGCACGACACGAGCGCGTAGCCAGAGTGCTCTGCGAGGACTTTGACCTCGGTGAGTGCCTGCATGCCACGTCCGTGGGGCGCAATACGCATCTTGACCCGCAGCGGGTTATCCACATCTGGTTCGAGAGGTAGGTCGATCAACCCGTTCGGTGGAACGCCCCAAGTGACGGCGAGATACGTCTTGTCGATCTTGGTCGCATGCAGGGCGCGCTTCTCGAATGCACGTCGTTCGCCGGGTCGCAAAGCTTCGAACACGGCATTGGGGCGGCGCACCATCTCCGCCACGCTGCGATCTTCAAGCAGTCGCTTGAACGCGCGATCGGCCTCGGGAGACCTCGCAACAAGGACAATTCCACTCGTTTCGCGATCAAGTCGGTGGATGAGTGACAGGAACTCGCCTGGTCGCTGGCTCTCCAGGCGCTTCACCAACGTGCTGTGATAGTAACGTGCGGTTGGGTGGACAGCCACGAGCGGTGGCTTGTCAACCACGAGCAACCACTCGTCTTCGAACAAGACCGGAATCACGTGTTCGGTCTCATCCTCTTCGATTGGGGGACGCCACAGAACTACGTGTTGCTCGGCTTGGACTCGGTCATTATGTCGCAGGTGGCGACCATCCGGAGCATAGGCGCTATGTTCGACGATCGCGCGTGCCCTGGTCCGACTGGTGTTGCGGAGTTGAAGCTTGACGAAAACGTCTAAGCGCATCCCACTCAGTTCCGGGGGCACCCGAAGCACGCGTCGGACCGAGTCCTCTGCAACGGCTGCTGGTCGCACCGTACCTGGGGGAGCGGATGCGAAGCGGCTCGATCGTCGCGGTCGTTCGGCTGCCACGCTATTGGATTTCTGTACCAATCCCACTGTCCGTAAATATTTCGAGCAAGAGAGCGTGTTTGCGACGGCCGTCGATGATGTGCACCTTTTCGACTCCACTATCGACGGCCGCCAGGGCACAGCGCACCTTAGGAATCATTCCGCCGGTGATCGTGCCACCGGCAATAAGTTGCTGAATTTCCGAAGCTTTGAGCGATTTGATCAAGTTGCCGTCCGCGTTGAGGACCCCGTCAACATCCGTCATGAGAACGAATTTTGCTGCGCGCAGTGATCCAGCAATCGCGGCGGCGGCAGTATCCGCGTTGACGTTCATTGCCTCTCCATTAGGGCCCGCGGCAATTGGTGCGATGACTGGCACAAACCCATCCGCGACGAGTCGCTCCACGAGCGCCGGATGCACGCGATCGACCTCGCCCACTTGACCTAGATCAACGAGGACCTCTTCGCCCGCGTCGTTCTTGGTCTTGACAGGCTCTGCTCGGGAAGCGCGCATGAATTGATCATCCTTGCCGGACAAGCCCACGGCTCGACCGCCTTGGTTGCAGATCAACCCGACGATATCCTGATTGATGCTTCCCCCGAGCACCATTTCTACGACATCCATCGTTGGCTTGTCGGTGATTCGCAGCCCCGCGGAGAACCGCGACTCGATGCCAAGTCTTTTCAAGGTGTTCGTGATCTGCGGGCCACCGCCATGGACCACGACGACCCGAATCCCGACGTATCGCAACAGACACACGTCGCGAGCAAAACTCTCCTTCAACTGCTCGTCGATCATCGCGTGGCCGCCGTACTTCACGACGAAGGTGCGTTGATGAAAGCGGCGAATATAAGGGAGCGCCTCGTGGAGTACCTGCGCTTTGCTAACGAGCTCGTCCATGGCCGCGGAGAGTAGTACCAGCGACGGCTGGGTCGAGCATTCTTCAGTCCGGGAGTGCCAAACCACTCTGGAGTCAGAGCGCCGTCCTTGGGAGGACCTGGCGCTAATAAATTCGGTTGAATTCAGCCGCAGATGAGTGCGCCG
>JBLNFG010000996.1:0-2941 GCA_050263495.1 Myxococcales bacterium
CACTGAGCCCTAACGCCCGCCGATTCGTCGACGGCGGGTACTCCATCGAGGTTCACGAGCTTATCCTCAAGTCCTAATGCGATCTCTTTCGATGCGTCGGTGTGTGTGGGTGCGTGAAGGTAGATTGTTGGGCCAGGGAGGATAACTTCGGGAACTTGATCATAGGAGCAGCCCTGCGCTCGAGTGTTGGTCGCTCGTGCCGCTTCGGAAACTCAGCAATTCTAGACGATTTTCAGCACGGCCCGGAACGAGTCAGGGGCCGGCTCTAGGAGCGCGACGCCCTGTCTCGCGTGTTCGCAGGCTCTTCAATAAATGATGCGCAGTCAGCCAAAGCATTCGTCTAGACTGACCGTCCCCGCGCGTCGGAGCCGTTGGGAAAAATGGAAAAGTCAAACGCCTTCAGCGACAAGCCATCGCTCTCATCACGAGAGCCGTGCATCGAGAGCTCAGGCCTCTGCTCCGGCGCAATGCTTAAGGCGAGCCTGATTGCCCCAAGAGACATCATTGATCCATTACCGGACGAGCTGCTTCAATGGCTACACGAGGAAGAGGGAGTCGCCACCAGACTGCCGACGGGAATTTCGCACACGGTACACTTTGATTTCGAATCGGTGATCGTTGATCGTCTATTCCCATTGCGCGACTCAAGGCCGTTCATACGGCGTCTGCACGCCCATTGCTCCGCAACGGCGACGGCTGCGGATGTCTTGGCGGAACTGAAGCAACAGTCTAGAAAGGTCGCTTGGGTCTGCGGTTGGCTACACGACATCGGAATTGCCGCGTGCTTGAGGCATGCCGATGAGGTAGTGCCAATTCCGGACGAAGGCGCGCTGGAAGACCTGTGGCCGACGATAATGCGATCGTCAGCCCATCACGGCATTCGGCTAGCTTCACGCTGGCGACTTCCGAGCGCCGTGCGGCACACAATCCGTGAACACGAAAGCTTCGTCACCTTACAATCGCCGAGTGTTGCGGTCGCCATTAGCTACGTTGCGGAACGCATTGCGGCGATGATCGGCTTCGGATTTCGAGCGCACGCCAGAGCGCCTTCAACAGACGCAGCGATGAATGTGTTGGGGTTGGCGGAACACGAGGTGCTCGGCGCGGCCGCTCGAACCGAACGACGAATGCGCGAAGCCTCCCGCGAGCCATTGCTTCAGAGTGCCACGGCTACGCGGGGGTAGGTTCAGGGTGCGCAGAGCGCGGGCTCGTGGCCGGTTTGACCTCATCCTCTCAATTGCCGCAGAAGTCCCAGTCGGCGCGTTGGGCTTATTGCACCAGGTCTATTGAGATAAGGTGTAGTAACGATACGCGACGATCTATTGGCAGGGTCCACGCGCAACCGATCGTGTGAGGGCTGTAATACCGTCCGCCGACAGTCAAACAGAAGGGGTCGGTTCTGACGAGGCAACCCAGTTCACGGCCGAGTCCCACCGCTCTAGGCTTCAGGAGCGGCTGTCGTTGGCGCGCCTTTCACTCGGCGTGCCACGTCCCTCAAACGAGCGCGCCGATAAGGCCACTCTTGGGTGAGGTACCACCTTCTGGCCGGCTCGTTGGCGCTCATCGGGGGAATCTGCAGCCGGGACTAATTCCAAATTGCCGCCACTCGAGCCGCGGGCGCAGGCACGGGCTCAAGGGTTTGGGTGAGATGGTTTCCACTAGTCGCCTGGGCGGGCCAGATGGCTCAAGGCAGAACAGCTCAGCTCTGTTGAGCCGTCTTTCGGTATGCGTGCGACTGTACGATGTGAGTTCAACCATTCAACAACCCCTGCACCGCGCCGCAATCTGCATTAAGGGTGGTGCGTGAAATCGCAATTGAAGCTCAGCGACACACCTGAAGCTGACGATTTTTTTCGTCGTGGTGATGAGCAGCTGCATGTTGCGGACTCACTGCAGCCGACCGTGTCGTTCGACGACGCGGATGCTCTGACGGATCCACGTTTACTCCGAACTCCCGCGCAGCGCAGACGTCGGGCGAGGCTGATCAAACTGGTGTCTTTGATCATGGTGTTTCTTACTATCGGTGCAGCGGGAGCTTTCATAGGTACGTTGAAGAAGCACGAGGAACGTGGCGCAATGCTGTCTTTGCTGGCTCGAGGAGCGACCACGGCTAAAGCGAAATCCGAAGTCGTGTCCGCTTCGGCTGCCGTCCTCGACGCACCGCCCTCGGTCCCAAGCACGACTTCTCTGGTGTCGAATGCTGCGGGCGATGCCGCGTCGGCCGAGGCAGCCGCACCACCAACAATATCCGCAGCGGTGAGCGTTGATCCGGGGGTGGCCGACGAGGTTGCGGCGGGCGCATCAAGCGAGTCGAGCGCAGAAGTTGCTGGATTAGGCCCTGTTCCCGCTGAGTCGACAACAGAGAGCGAGGCCGGGAGCGTGGAAGAAGGGCCTCAGGAGAATTCTGCCGTTGGTGTTGTCGCGGCGAAGTCTATCGCTGGTGCGATTGATCCTCGCGTCGGCGGAGAACCAAGCGACACCGTGGCCGTCGCGTCGGCGACGCCAAGCGCCTCCAAGGCGGCTCTACCAGAGAAGAAGACTGCTGATCGGAGCGCGGCAAAGTCGAGTAGTCGCGTTCGCGCGGCCGCGGGGCGGCGTCACGTATCGCAAGTCAATCGCAAGGGAGTCGCGAAACCGGAGGAAGTTCGCACTCCCGAGAGCAATCCTCCGCCGGTTCAAACACCCAGCGCCAAGCCGCCGGAAGAGTATCGACCGCCTACAGCCACCTTTGCAGACGATTAGGCCAATTCGTACTCGATTGATCGCCGAGGAACCGAGTGCGTTGTGCAAGCGGGGACTTAGACTAGGCTAGTGCTACCGACAAGGAACGTCGAACCAAGGCGCGCGTGCCCGAGAAAGTTTCATTTCGACCCAAGTGGCGTATCGCGCTGGATGAGACTGAAGTTCTGCCAGAGCGCCAATCAGTTTGATTCCCGCAGCG
>JBLNFG010000997.1:0-4327 GCA_050263495.1 Myxococcales bacterium
CCTTCGAACTCGCGCTGGCCCTCGATTTGGCCCGATCAGTGGCCTTGGGATTGCGCCCAAGTTTCGCGCTCCGGGGGTGATCGACGTCGCGTGTTCGTGAACCGTCGCGTGTTCGTGAACCGTCGCGTGCTCGTGAAGCGAGATGCTGCATTCCGGCCGGGGTCAAAGTGACGCGCTCGTAATTGATCTCCTGGCCATCCTTCTCGAACGATTCGGCGGTCAGGCGCACGAACCCCTCACGGCACAAGCCCTGGAGTACGGACTCGTACTCGCTACGACTGAGTCCCGGCTCGGCGAAGGTGTCTCGGTACAGTCTGCCTTTCGCTTGCCCGTCTTCGTCGCGAAGTGCAGCTAGGATCCGCGCCCCAACAGGCTGCTTGGAACGTTCAGGAGGCTGAGTCATCGACACGAGTGTTCGACCTGGAGCGCAGACGTCGCAGATCCCGCATCGTGCGTGGGCGTCCTCTTGATCGCCAAAGTGACGAATCAGGTGAACCATGCGACAGTCGTGCGATTCGGCGAAGCGCGCCATCAGGCGCAGCTGTTCCGATTTGTGTTCGCGTTGGGCAAGGTAGGGCGACTTCCAGCCAGCGCTGCCGCGTACCAGCTTGCCTTCTGCGGTGACGCAGGCGCCGCCGTGGAGCTTGAGTTTCTCGAGAGCCCGTTCGAACGCCTCCTCATCGAGAGAAGACCTGTCACGTAGGGCGTCCGGCTCGACGGGGTTCTTGCCGAGTGCGACGAAGATCGTTTCGAGCACCTCGGGTTCCGGATAGTCGCGATCGCGAAAGAATTCGTGTGTCTTCCGATCGACATAGGAATGCATCAAGATCGCTGCCGCTGGGAGTCCGTCGCGTCCGGCACGACCGATCTCCTGATAGTACGCCTCGAGACTTCCGGGGAGCGCAGCGTGGATGATCGTGCGCACGTTGGACTTGTCGATCCCCATGCCAAAAGCGACGGTCGCAACGATGATCTCGCACTTGCCAGCTTGAAACTCCACCTGGATGCGTTCGCGCGTTTGAGCGTCCATCCCGGCGTGGTACACGGCGGCACGCTTGCTTGCGAGCGACGCACCAAGCTCTTCCGCGTTCTTGCGCGTCGCCGCGTAGACGATCGCGGGGCGACGCGCTCGGTCCGCCAAGATTTGGCGCACGGCGTCTGGGCGTGCGCCCGGGTTCAATTCGACCACCTCAATCGCTATGTTCGTGCGGCGAAAGCCGTGAATGAATCGCCGCGCCTGCGTGAGGCCGAGTTGCTCTACGATGTCATCCTGCACTCGTGGTGTAGCTGTAGCGGTCAGCGCGACGATGGGCGCAGGGCGCAACGTTGGAAGGCGCTGGCCCAACATGCGGTACTCGGGACGGAAGTCATGTCCCCACTGAGAGATGCAGTGGGCCTCGTCAACAGCCACCAGAGCGGGCGTACGCTTTGCCAAGAGTTCGGCAAAGCCGGGCACACGCAAACGCTCTGGAGCAATGAACAAGAAGTCGAGGCGTCCTGCAAGGTAGTCGACGCAAGCCTGTCGCGACTCGCTGCGAGCACGCCCAGAATGGATGCGCGCCGCACGGAATCCCTGCGCCGCAAGCTTCGCCGCTTGGTCGTCCATCAGAGCGATGAGCGGACTGACGACCAGAGTCGTGCCCGCCCGGGCGATTCCGGGAAGCTGATAACACAAGGACTTGCCAGCACCGGTTGGCATGACCAAAAGTAGATCGTGACCTTCGCTGGCCGCGCGACAGACCGTTTCCTGATAGGGGCGGAATTCGGAGAAGCCAAAAGCTGATCTCAATAGCTGACCAAGCGCTGCGGGTGCCGTCGGAGTACGCGACGGGATATCGAACACAGGCGCTCGAGCATCGGATTCAGAGGACGTCGAACTTCGCCGCGGGGCATCGAAGCCACGTTTGCCAAGCGCTGCGGGCGCCGTCGGAGTCTGCGGGTGGACGTCGCAAGCGTTTTCCAGAGGAGGTTCTGCGCTGGGCGAGGAGAGCCGCCCCGGGTGTGCGGGCTTTGCCGCAACGGCTCCGTTGCCCACACGCGCAACGACTTCGCTAACGTAAGCTTCGATGTCCCCCATAAAACCGTCGAGCTGTCCTTGACCGCGCTGCAGGCGCTTGAGCTTGGCCTCCCACTCGCCGGTCATGGCAGGGCTCTTGACTTCGGGATGAACGACCGCAATCAGGCCGATGCCTTTGTCGGTGGCTTCGAGCAACTTCTTGCGCCGGATCAGGTACTCGCGCCGAAGCAAGGTTTCGATGATTTGAGCGCGCGTGGCTGGCGTACCAAGACCCAGATCGCGCATGGCGTCGCAGAGTTCTTTCTCTTCCAGCTCCTGTCCCGCGTGTTCCATCGCGGTCAGCAAGGTCGCTTCCGTGTGGTGTTTGGGTGGTCGAGTGCGTTTTGGGACTGGCTTTACCTCCAGCACGCGCTTGCGTTGGCCGCGAGCGAGCCCAGCTGGCAGGCTCTGATCTTCATCCGATTCTTCGGGAGACTCGTCATCGTCTTTGCCTCGCTTACTACTGCGCGCCGTCTTCTTACCACCCCCGATGTCCAGGACTTTCCACCCAACTTGCTCGACCGCTGTCCCGCGACTCGAGAAACGATCGACGACGGTTTCGTTGCCTCGCGACGTGATGGCGGTCACGACGCTCGTGATCGAACAAACGTAATCATCGTGCCACGCCTCGAGCAAACGACGACACACGAGATCGTAGATCTTCGACTCGTCCGCGCTCAGCGTGCGAGCGGCCGTGCCCGTCGGAATGATGGCGTGATGATCGGTAACCTTCGAGTCGTCGACGAAGCGACGACCGAGAGGTCTCTTGCCGGTTTCTCTGGCGATGCTGCCGGAATAGCGTTCGGCGATGGTCGAGACGATGTTGGGCAGGGTCCGAGCGATATCGGTCGAAAGGTGGCGGCTATCGGTCCTTGGGTACGTCAGCAACTTGTGGCGTTCGTAGAGTGACTGGGCAAGGCTCAAGGTCTTTTGGGCGCTCATGCCGTAGAGGCGGTTGGCGTGACGCTGCAGTTCCGTGAGATCGTAGAGCAAGGGAGGCGGCAGCTTTCGCGTCTCGGACTGCACGGATTCGACGATCGCGTTACCTGCGCGCGCCCGCTCCACCACCGCTGCAGCCTCGAGGCCATCGGCGGGAAGGCGTTTGCGCAAGGCCAGAGTCGCATCCTCTGCCCTGCTCTCCCGAGTCGGTAAACGGAACCAGGTACCCTCGTAGCTGAGTTCGCGCGGATTGCCCTGCGAATCGTGCGGCGCAAACCTCGCAACGACCTCGAGATAGTCCTCCGACACGAAGCGACGGATCGCGAGATCGCGCTCGACCACGATCGCAAGGGTTGGTGTCTGCACCCGCCCCACCGAGATCTCCTGATCGAGTGTGAGGCTATAGGCACGCGACAGATTCATCCCCACGAGCCAATCAGCGCGGCTCCGGCCCTTGGCCGCATCGGCGAGGCTATCGTATTCGACCGAGCTTCTGAGATTGCGAAGTCCCTGACGGATGGAGTCTGGCGTAAGCGACGAGATCCACAGACGAGAGACGGGCTTCTTGCAGCCCGCAGCCTCGTAGATGTAGCGAAAAATAAGTTCGCCTTCGCGACCCGCATCCGTCGCGCACACGACACGCTCCACGTCGCGCGCGTTCAAGATCCGGCGTACCACAACAAACTGCGAGCGTGTGTCAGGCACGACCACGAGCGGAAACTCGCGCGGAAGCATCGGCAGGGTCTCGAGACTCCATCGCTTCCAACCGGGACTGATCTCGTGGGGTTGTGCCAACGCCACGAGATGCCCAATGGCCCAAGTCACGACATGGCCATTGCCCGTGAAGCAACCTTCACCGCGCTCGTTCGCACCGAGCACTGCAGCAATGTCCCGAGCCACAGAGGGCTTCTCCGCAACGACGGCGATGGTCACGACCAGACCGATATATGCCGGACTGCTCGACGCGCAACCGAGCGGCCCCTGCTCTCCGTGCCCCTGGGTCTTAGGCCGAGCCTGAAGGCGCTGTGGGGCTTATTTTTGGTTTGAGCGTCGTGATCACATCGCGGCCGTTTGCGCGACGGAAAGACCACCAAATGCACGGCCGCTCAGGTGCTGAGTCACGAGGCTCCATTGGGTGCCGCTCGCCGAGAGTGACGCTCGCCGAGAGTGACGCTCACCCAATCCCTCGCTCGACTAACGAACTGCGCCCGCGCCAGCGCGAGGTGGACGGCCTTCTGCTGACGCTCGCCCAATCCCTCGCTCGACTAACGAACTGCGCCCGCGCCAGCGCGAGGATTCTTGGACACCTTGGCGGGCCCGGCGAGACCGCGT
>JBLNFG010000998.1:0-3487 GCA_050263495.1 Myxococcales bacterium
TTCGTCACTCGAATCACGATCGGCAAGCGTACCGATCGTGCCGGGAATACCGATGGCGAGGGTCGATCCATCAAGTGCAACGGCGCGCCCGAATCCTGTCGCGCCTTGTTCCGCGATTACCTGATCAAAGACCCAGTCCTCGGCCGTATGCCGCCATACGGCTACCGTGCCGTTGCTCGAGATCGCCGCGTACTCGGAAGAAAGCGCCAGCGCGTCGCTGGTGGCAGTTGTCCTGCCTCGCTGTGTCGCCCAGGTTTCAGTCCAACGCTGGGTTTCGGGGCTGCGTTGATACCCAACCGCACCCGACATACTTCCGACCAGGAGCGAATCACCACGAATGGCCACGACTCGACCAAATTCGGGTCGTGTCCCCAGTGGTTCCGTCAATATTTGCTGCTCCTTCCAATCCGCTCCATCGTGGCGGTAGATATGGACTGTGGGCTGAGCGGTGGCCGACGACGAAGCAAGCGCGCCAACCGCAAGTGTGTCCCCACTGAGCGCCACCGAAGTTCCAAACAATAGGCCTTCTTGGCAAGGCGACGGAGCGAGCCGCTGCTTTACTGACCATTGCCCTTCTTGCACCTGGTACACGTACACAGCACCGCAGTCACGCGCGTCTTGGTCCTGCGTTGGAGCGCCAACAACCATCACATCCCCATCCAAAGCCATGCTAACTCCGAAGTAGTCACCGCCGTGGAGATCACTTGGCTGGACGGTGAACACGGGCGTTGCGTCCCATCTCCGCGCCGTGCCAATGCCGCCTTCACCCGCCGATCCCGCGAAGCTCGAATTCCCGGCGGCGCCCGCTGATCCAATCTCGAATTGAGCGGCCTGCGCCATGAACTCGGGGGTCTTTTCTTGGCAACCCGACCCAAGTACCGAGCAAACCAGAACGCATGCACGGGTCCGTGCGAAACGGTAGAACATAACGACCTCACAGTCCGTATCGAATGCCCACAGAAGGGAATATGGCCCACATCATGCCTAGGGAGCGCTCTCGTGGTAACTCAAGGATCCCAGGTTGAGCACTCGCGTTGCCAAAAGCTTTCGGCACGTCGCTCAGAATCGCGAAACGGCGCCCCTCTGCTGGAGCAAGACCTGGAGTCTTTCCGGTTCTGGGGGTTTCTTCAGCAAATAGCAGCCAAAATGCGAGTCCAGCCTCGAGTGAGAGATGAGCCCTGAGTGGGAAGGAGATGCGCACTTCTGGGGCGAGCAGCGGGATGGCGGCAAGACGCTGTGCTTCCTCCGGAATTTGCAGCTTGGCGCCAATCTTGGCGGTTACTCCCGATCCTTCCGGATCCGTCATCGTCCCATAGAAACTCCCACGATTCGTAGTTAGAACCTGAGGAAGGACCGCAATACCCAGAGCAAGGCGAAACGTGAGCGGAAAGGAGGGATCGAGTCCGTAGCTGGCAGCCAGTGTCGCGTACTGCCCACGGACGCGGGTGGTGTCACGGAAGTCGGTGCTCCACCACCCATTCGTACCTTCCTCGCCCGAAGCCCGAATGGCTCGAGAAAGGCGTTGTTCGATGTAGAAATAGCCAAGCGTTAGGTCTACGCCGAATTCGCCCACCAGTCGGTAGCCACCTCGGAACCCGCCAGCAGCACCGAACGGAAGTGATCGGCTTGAGCAAGTTGGCACGGTCTGGCCGTCAGGGAGAGATATCTGCCGACCGCATGAGGACGCTCCGTCGCTCGCGGGAGAAGACGAAAAGAGCGGGCCAACCAGGACCTCACCCCAGATACGGGGTTTCTCGGGCGTGGGCCAGCGGGGGTGTGCCCGGTTCACTTCGAGAAGCAGGCGTTGTTCACCGCCTTTCTCTCCTGTCACCATGAACGTTCGGACTCCCGTGACATAACCTTCCGCGCTTGCACTCAAGCGATGAGAGCCTACTGGCAGGCGCCCTTGCCAAGTACGTTCCACGATTACGCTATCTAGGCGGAGCTCTGCCTGAGGCGGCTCGACGTGAAAGCGCACGGGCGGTCCAATGGGCACGAGCTCGGGGGGACTGACGCTCGTGGTGTGTCCACCGCCACTCACTACAACCTGTACAGGACCGGTTCCAAGATCGCCGGCCTCAATCCAATAGAGGTGCCGCCCACCCGATAACGTTCCTTCCCAAGGTAAGGTCCCAAGCCGAACACCATCGATGGTCAGAACAGCGTCGAGCTTGGCGTTCTGTTCAGTCCCAATCTTCAGTCGGCCGGCACCCACCAGCGGTAACAGCCGCACCTCTAACCTCTCGCGCTTCCCCTTCTTCACCTCGAGCTCGCGCTCGTAAGTCGCGTAGCCCTCCTTGAATATGCGGATCTGCCGAGTTCCAGGCAGCAATGGAATGCTTTCTGCACGGGGAAGCTTACCTCTCGATCTCGAATCAACGACCAGAACGGCGTCCTGCACATTGATTAGAACCTCGACGCTGCCCACTTGACTCTGAAGTTCACGCTTTGCTTTCTCGGCCAGTTCCTTCTTTTCCTGAAAGCCAGAGAAGTGCACGGTGGCAAATTCGAGCCGCTCGATCGCCTCGTCAACATAACCAAGCTTGTCCAAACACTTCGCCGAATTGACTGCGCTCGCCCAAGTGGGGAACAGATCGTGCGCTTTTTCGAAGCACTGGAGTGCTCCTGAATAGTCCTCCATCATGAATAGGTCCTTGCCGCGCGTGCGCCACGAGTCGGCTTCGACTTCTCGCTTTTCTTCGTCGCTTATGCTTTCGCCACGCTCACGCGCTGGCTCCACAACCTGAGCTACTTGAGCCTCACTTTGTTCACTTTTCGATTCAGAATCGCGTTGAGCAAGGACCTGGCCACTTGATTGCTGACATGTCGAGCGCGGTTGCGTACGTGATTGTGGCAGGCAGAATTCGGCCGCGGAAACACGGAATGGAAGGCATACGTTTGTCAGAATTGCACCGACCCAGTATGACCGGTGGTGGACAACCCGAGACATAGGATTAGGCACGACTCTGTCAGCCAAAGCGCGCCGCCCCGCAGACCAAGGGCGCCAGGTGAGTAGACAGGCAAAGTGAGAAACGATCCCACCGAATCTGACAGCCAACATGAGGCAATGGTTCTCCACTGGCGGTAACGTGATATCGAGCTAGCCCGTAAGCTTCACTGCACCAGAGGGCTTCAGGGGTGCGGAGCGCCCACATCACCGACGGCTACGCATCATTGGAATGTGCGCTAAAAACCTGATGGACCTTTCGCAAATCGGAATTCCGTTCGTCGCGATCTCGAACCAACATCTGGCTTACAATTTCCGCCACATCCGTTGCTAGTTCGGGATTTGCGGCACCCAATGGAGTGATCCCAGCGTTGAGATAGTGCCCAACGATATATCCGTAGCCGATTGGTTCAATCGGGCGTCCGCCGCTCAGGCATTCGTAAAGGATCGCTCCCAGAGACCAAATATCCGCCAGGTGGTCGACGGGCTCACCAAGCAGCTGCTCTGGTGCCATATACGCTAGCGTTCCAATCAGTGCAC
>JBLNFG010000999.1:0-3758 GCA_050263495.1 Myxococcales bacterium
CCGGTGGCACCCGCGCCGGGTCCATGCGCGTCGCGCGGAAGCCGCCTGATACGTAGGGGACGAACCACCAGAACTTTCGCCCGTACCGAATGTCGACGGTGACGTCGCCATGCAGCAAATCGTCGTCGAAGAAAGGAACCCCCACGGTCAGCCCCAGTTGACCCGGTGTGCGTGGCCACTGCGTTGGTGCCGCCTGTTGCGCGAGGTCTGGTCGCTGTAGCCGCAGCGGCGGTCGCTCCGATGCATCGGGCTCAGCTAGCGCGTTGCCTTGGCGCTCGCCCGGGTGTACAGGCTCACTCGGCGCCATGCTGGAGCGACGAGACTCATTCGCGTGGCTGGTGTGCGTAGGCTCTGCGCTCGCAGGGATTGGCTCCACGGGAAGCGACGGGGGCCGGGTGTCTGATGCAGTGCCCGCTGGGGTATCGATCGCGTGTGCCGAATTCGGGGCAACGAGAATGACGGCAAGAGCAACCGTGCCAAGCAGCTTGCACGCACACGACTTGCCTCGATTAAGGAAGCGGTGCATGGGTCGTTCAGACACCTGGAACAAGCCAGGCGTGTAGCGCTCACAGCTGGTAGACAGCATTACAGGGGTCGATCACGACGTAGAGGATCTTGTTGAGGGTACCGTTGGGTTTGCCAGTGGTGGGGTCCTCTAGGGACCTCTTCACCTGCCAACGCAGCTCACCGAGCACCGCACCAGAGACAGGGGTAATCCACAGATCCTGCCAGCTGGCACGCTCGTAAGCACTTTCGATGAAGAACTCAAAGGTGGTGCTGATTGCGGCCGCGTACGCCAGGCTCTGCCACCAGGTGAGATCGCGGTTCCTTGCGGTCATGTACAGCTCGGAACCACCGATCGGGTGCATAATGTAATTGAAGATGATGCGGTCGTTATCGAAGCGAGGACCCGAGGTGAAGTTGCCCTTCAGGCCATCGTACTCGGGCCGTTCCCAAGTGGTCACGTCCGAGGGCAGCAGTGTAAAGCCCACCACCATGGTGCCAAGAAACCCGATGATCGTCGTGCTCACACCCCAAATGCTGCTGTTCCACTTCGCCCATCCAGAACGGTCGTCGAGCGGGGGTTTGCGCGAGGGGCGATCGTACAATCCAGGCAGCGAGCCCGGCGGGTTGCCGCCGCCGAAAAGTTTGATGCCTCTAAACGAATCTGAAGGATAGTCCCAGTACGAGGTTGCAGAACGCCCATGATCGTCGGCAGCAGTCTCCGGTGCTGAGTCGCGGCTGATCCTCTTGAAGGAGGTGGGCATCCGGAGCATTGGCAACGAAGCGGGCCGAAGGAGTCGAGACTGGACCGAATGGGGAAAGCTGAGCTGCAGCTTCAGTGGCGCCAAGGGAACGTTATCGAGCGTCAGCGGACTGGAGGCCGAAGGCTCAAGCAGGCCGGCGTCGGTGCGCGTTGAGCGGGTTCCTCGGGCGTCATAGACAGCAACCCTCATGGCGTGTACGGAATCGGCGCGCGCCGCAGAAGACCAGCAAAATGCCGTGAGCGCCGCCACCAAGATGACGCTTCCCTTTAACTGGCACGGCTTCGGCAGAATCGCGCCCATTGACGCATTGCACAGCATCTTGCCCAGTGATGCATAGTCCCCCCAAACCGTTGGGGCTGCAAGTATTGATTATGGTCGAACATTTTTGCGTTGGAATTCAGGTTACTGACCCCTACGACGCCGAAATTCGACATTGCCGTTGACATCCGCAGAGTAATCAGGGCTCCTGCTTTCAGCGTCGGCGGACTGATGATGACCCCTGCTCGTCATCGAATCCCCCTGCTCGTTATCGTATCGCATTTACACGATCCGCAATTGGCCCTCCCCCTCCCCGTTGACTGACGCGCAGGCGACTTAAGGACCGCCGGGAACGGGCCATTGCTCGTCATCGAATGGCATCTCCACGATCCGCAATTGGGCTTCCCCATTGGACTGTCGATATGCGTGATAAAGATGATAGATTTTGTCCCCACTCACGAGGACGTCACTGTGCCCAGCGGCGGCCCACGTCGTCTTGTCGCCTTGCACCATCAGGGTGCCACCGCCATCAAGCATCGCTTTCCCACTGCGATCGACGTAAGGTCCCATGATGCTCTGGGAGCGTCCAACTGCAACGCGGTAAGTGAGCTGACTCACACTTCGACCCTCACCCGGACAACACAGTCCCCAAGTGACGAACAAGTAGTAGTATCCACAGCGATAAAATAGGACCGGCGCCTCTATCTCGCTCGCTCGCGCCAGGCGCGTGAGCTTGTTGCCAGCACTGCTCCCATCTGGGTTCAACGGCATCCCCATAATTCCGTCCCAGAAGCTCCCGAATGCCAACCAGGGCGCCCCCGAAGCGTCAAGTCCGAGGTCGGCATCAATGGCATTATAGTTCTCACTGCCCTTGGTGCAGATGACAGGTCCGTGATCCGTCCAACTACCCGCCGCGATGTCTGCGGCAGTCAGATGGGTGATGCAGGAAATATTGTCCCCGAACTTCGCCGAGAATGTGGAGTAGATATGATACTCACCATTGAAGAACGAAACGTCAGGGGCCCACGGGAAATTGAACGTTTCCCCCGAGACGCCAGCAAGCCATTCGTCTACCCAGGCCGCGTACCCATTCTTGAACACGGCGTTCGCATTTTGCCAGCTTGTCAGGTTAGTTGACTTCGCGCTGGGGATGTTGTCACCAGTCCAAAATCGGTAATAGGTTCCATTTGCAAAGATCATCGTCGGATCATGCGCGAAGGTATTGCCAGAAAGGGTAAGTGGAACGGGCTTGGTCTTGCCATCCCACTTACCCACGTTGCATTGGTCGCCACCCCCGCTCGCCGCAGTGCCGCCACTCGCACCCGTGCCGCCTTTAGCAGCCAACCCTCCCGTGCCGAAACTTGCCTTAGTCGAACTCCCACCAGTGGCACCGCCTCCCCCCTTGGAGAAAGTCCCCGTCGTTGCGCCACCCTTTGCCTGAGCGCTAGTGGGTGAGCTAGCGCCACCACCGCGCGATGTACTGCTAGCGCGCGCCAACGTGCCGCCAAGCGACTCGGGATCTCTATTTGCGGAGGTTCCTCCCTGGTTCGTCGCGGCTGGGATTGAACCCCTGCTGCCACTCGCGTTCACGCCTCCGCTCGAGCTCACGTTTGACGAAACGCCAGCGCCCCCGAAGCCGCCCCGAGAAGACAGCTCCGGGCTCGAGTCATTGTCGGAAGAACGCGGTGAGAATTGGCTATTGCCGCCGTGACTCGAGTCGAGCCCCGTGCCGGTCGTTTGCGGCCGCGTGCCCGTCGAGGAACTTCCGTTGGGCTTACCGTCTGAGCCGCCAGTAACGTCTGTGCCTTGCTGCGCCGTGCCGCTGCTGCATCCCAGTGAGAGCAGGGTCCCCAGGATCACTATTGCGATCTGTTTCTGACCAGCGGACAACGCAGAGGTTGGGGAACGCATAAGGTACTTCCTTGAACGAGCAGGGTTCCTGCCGGGACAGCCCTTGCATTGCATGACTGTTCAGTGGACGCGGAATTGTGCAGTACATTAGGTATTGAGCCGTATCGCCGATCTAGTTGCATCAGCGCCACCGTTTCGGCGGCCTATTCTTGGGCTAGAACGCCGAACGGTTTGGGTGCAGATCCTCGATTGCAGCGAAAATCATGCTGCTTCCGCAAACTGCTGTGGCTTGGCGTCGTGAGTGCGGGTTGGGGTGGGTTGCGCGGCAAGGCGCACCGAGCGAGTCGAGATGAATCGTGTGAATGCATCCCATTGGCCGTT
>JBLNFG010001000.1:0-4914 GCA_050263495.1 Myxococcales bacterium
ATGGGTAGGCACCCTGAAGTTCGGATCATGCCTGCGCCCCCAAGTGACGAATGCACTTCGCACCTAGACTCAATTTACGTTCGGATCCCTGTTCCGGCCGGAGACGGTTGTGGAACAGCATTGCTCCACAATTCCGTTTGATTCTGAACCTCTGCAGCGCCAGGCGCGCTGAACCACGACCCTCACGGTTGGCGGACTGATGATCAACCAGGTACCGGAAAGGAAACCAACCTACTGATTTCTGCCCGCGTGATCCAAAAATGCATTCCTGGGCATTTGCGAGAACTTGGTGCTTTCATGACTAGTGTCAGGCAACCATTCTCGAGGATACGCAGCATCAAATTCTCCGGTCAGGATGGCGAGCGCCCCTCGTCACCACCGGACTTCGAGCAGCTTTCACAGGTCGCTCTGATGGAACCGAAGGTCCCGATTTTCGAGGGGAAGCCAGGCGGGCTGCCCACCAAGAAATACGTCCCATCGGATCCGTCGCGGCATCGTGGGTTGGTCGACAATGTCATTGGAGCTAACGGGGATGACGAGAGGCTCTCGTTTGAGCGGTCCGCACGGCGGTTATTGAGCATACCGCCGAACTGTGTGTCCTCCACGCCGTTGGTCCCGGTCGAAAACGACCAGGAATTGGGCGGAGTTGTTTCGGTGCTTGCCGCAATCGATGAGCTTGCGGGTTGCGCCACCATGGACCTCTTGCTGCGGCAGGCGGTGGAGTCTGCGCGCTCCTGCATTGGCCTCGAGCGAGTGGGTCTGTACATTGTGGAGCCGCTTCCGTCTCGGATCCTTCGCGGCACGTGGGGCACGGGCATGTGCGGGGAAACAACGGATGAGCGCGAACTCGCCAGTGAACTCCCGGAAGCCGATCGACAGCGCTTGCTCGATGTCCAGCGACAGGGGACTCGCTGGCTATATTTCGAGAATGCCGAACATGTGTTGCAGGAGCCTGGCCGAAGCATTGTGGTAGGCGAAGGTTGGCTTGCTGTGACTCCCTTATTGGCTGAGGGCGAGCTAGTGGGCGTGCTGTACAACGATGCCGCGTGTTCGCGAACGTCGATTGACTATGGCAAACAGATCCGCGCCGCAGTGTTCTGCAGTCTACTCGCTGGGTTAATTGCAGCACGCCGCAAGGGCGTCTCATCTCGTCCCGCCCAGCGCGAAACCGAGCGAGGTTCGGTGGTTCGTCAAGTACAGCGCACGCTGAGCCAGAATCCGCTGGTGAGCGGTGAACAGCTGGCGCGCGACTTGAGTATTAGCGCCGGCTACTTGGCGCGTGTGTTCAAGACCGAGATGGGCCTTTCTTTGGTCGAGTACCGCAACCGGCTTCGCATCGAGAGATTTCTGCGCCTCGTCGAACGCGGCGGTGGCAACTTGTACGAAGCGGCAATTGAAGCTGGCTTTGGCAGTTACGCGCAGTTCCATCGGGTGTTTCGTCGACACGTGGGGACCACGCCGCGCGAGTACGTGACCGGAGCGCACGAGGCGAGTGAACGGCTCGCCGCAGCGCGTGAGAGTCCGATCTAGCAATTCGCGAACAACCGAATTAGGGTTTGGTTGTATGCCCAAAGGCCCGAGGCTCGTTGCACGATTCGCCGCGTAGCGGCTGGTCCGTAGTATCCCTCGTCTCGATAGAACGGCGCTGCTAGTTCGGAAGCGACCTCGTCTCCAGGACGACCAGTGTACGGATGGCCGTGTGCCGCTCATGGGGTATGGCCAGCGTCAGCGGGGCGGCAGGGACCAAGGTCCGTTGGCACTTGTTGCCCGCGGTATCTTGCACTTTTCCAGCGCGACTGTGCGGGTTCATTGGCACTCGGCGTTGGTTTTCGGCTAGTCTGGCTCGCGACGTCATGCACCGAACCTTTGCTATCGGCGACATCCACGGAGACACGCAGGCCTTGTTTACGTTGATGAGCCGGCTTCCCGAGCTTGACGCCGACGACACACTGGTGTTTTTGGGCGATTACCTCGATCGGGGACCGAACTCGGCCCGTGTGATTGACTGGCTAATGAACCTGCCAAAACAGACCAATGCCAAGGTGGTCTGTTTGCGCGGGAACCACGAGGACGCATGGTTACGTGTGATCGAAGAGGGCTGGGATGCCTTTGTCGAGCCGCGCCCCAACGGTTGTTTGGAGACGCTGCGTAGCTACACGGGTAAGCCCTGCCGCCCAGATGAAGAGCCGACGCCTCAGGAAAGAAAGATGCTCCGCACCGGCTCGTTTTTTCCGAAGCCCGTCGTAACGTGGATGCAGGAGCTGCTCTATTGGCATGAAGATGAGCATGCGATCTATGTCCACGCGGGGTTGATGCAGCTTGACGGAGCGTTTGTACATCCCGCGGAAACTGAGCCCAAGGTTGTTTTGCTTTGGTTGCGGGATGAGCAGTTCTTTCGCGAATATCGTGGAAAACGCGTCGTCTTTGGACATACACGCACCGAGTTCCTGCCCGAGGAGTTGAGCGGCTACACGCCTGAGGATCCGAACGATCTCTGGGCAGGACCGTGCTGCATCGGCATCGACACCGGTGGGGGTTGCGGCGGATTCATCACTGCTTGTGAACTACCCGCTGGTCACGTCTACGAGTCGCGGTAAGTCAAGCCAGCGACGGCAAGCTGCGACTGCGACGGTTTCGATTCGCCGCCGTGCGAGCGTCTTAGGGGACTTTTGCTAGGACAGAAATGAGGGCACTTTAGTGAGGTTCTACCAGCTGCAAGTTGCCAAATTGGCTACATAAAATGCGCCATACATTGGGCCAATGTCAACGACTCGAAAGCGGTAGATCCACCCTCTCGTCAGGGTGAGCCGTGTATGTCCGGATCGAGTCGCTCGGGGGTTTCCCGAACGGGATTGCGTGACGCTACGAGATGATGATGGACAGCATCGCCTTGTAACGGGGAATGTACGGCTTCGCCCCACGACGCCAGCAGCGCACGGTTCCGCGCACGCGCTCGGCAGCGCACGGTTCCGCGCACGTGCTTGGTAGCGCACGGTTCCGCGCACGTGCTTGGTAGCGCACGACGGAATGTACGGCTCCGCCCACGCGCCCGCAGCGCCCGGCGCGAGGACGCGTCGGGGGGGAGCAAGTATTCGCGAAGCGCGTGAGCGCGCGAGCGAATGCGGTGGGGGGCAGGAAAACAGCGACTTCAGCGGTTCACTCTAGCGAGAGCTCCAGACGGTACAGCTAATCGAATTGCCGTCGACGCTTTGGCCATAGGGGCTCGCGCGATCGGTCGATCGCACCATTACCCTGCCGCCGGGTGGTGGCTTGGGCAGCACGGCGCCTTGCGCAATCGGTCTCCCAAGTCTGGCGGTCTCCACCTCGACGACTACATCACTGCCGAACAACTCATAACCACGATAGGAGGCACCGAGTGAGTCACTGGCGGCGCTTGGACAGGGTAACCCCTCTGACGATAATGCGATAGCGAACTGCGTCTCGGGGTTCGTGAGCGGTGCGGGACCATCCCACACAAACACCGCTTCCTTTGGGTTTCCCACAGCTACGCGCAGGCACCGGCACACCGGTTCGGCGCTGCTCTTCAGATGCAGGCCGGCGCGCGCCCCGAGCATGGCTTCCCTTGCGCCCGAGGGCGCGGAAGGAGTTTCTGCTTCACGATCGACTTCGAACAGGGCCCGAGTCGTCGATGGCGCGCTGTCCGTTTGTTTTGCCTTCGCGTTCACATCGGCATCGGCTTCCGCGTTCACGTCGGCCCCGCTGTTGGCGTCGATTCGCGTACCTGCGCTTGCTCGGCACGCGAGGACGACCAGTGGGCTCAGGCATAGCAACGCGGCTCGAATCATCACGCATGCGAGACTACACCATTCCTTCGTGACTTCGCAGCGACTCGTGTGGCGCAGGAGGGCTCGCGCTAGAATGCCCTACCCACAATCGCCTTGAGAATCCATTGCTGTGGCGTCGCAGTGGTCAGGCCTCGACCGAGCCCCAGATTGAGCTCCCACTCCTCCTCGTGCTCCTCGGGCGCTGGAGCTGGCTGCTTTCCCGCTAGTTCGGCATGCACTCCGGCTGGCTCGGCCAGGTCAAGCGTTAGGAACAGCAGGTGATCTTGTTCTGAACGAGGCGCTGGCAACGCCGAGAGATAGCCGAGCCCAGCATAGTACTCGGCGCCCACGAGGAAGCCATGCTGGGTGTTGTAGCCGACCTTACCCGCGGGCTCGAAGTCTGGTCGAAGCTTGTCGGGCCCAGAGAGCGCGTACCCGAAGATGGGGTTGATATCAAACAGCCAATATCCGTTATACCAGCCTAAGATCGGCCGAAACTCGTTGGCCCAGCCTTCCGCTTCCACGGCGCGTGGTACCCGCCCGATCTCCGCATTGATCCCGAGAAAGAATGCTCCAGTGTAGCGCCGCGGAACCACCCACTTGGTTCGTAGCTTGAACCCAGAAAATTGATAGTGGCCGTCGCCGTTCATCATGTTCTGAAGATAGGCGCCCACCTCCAAGAACTCGGTAATGCCCAACGCGGGTTCGAGGGTTAACCTGAAGACATGATCAGGCGGTTGTTCGCCGGCATAGGCAGGCGATTCGCGACCACTCAGCGTGTAGTTGAGGTGTGCTTCCAGCCCGGGTTGCCAGGGACGGTTGACCTCCGCTTCGTACACTTGGATCTCGAACAGATCGCCCGCACTGGCACTGAACGACCAGCCCAGGGTGGCTGCAGTGACAGCACAGAAACTAGTGAATTTGCTGGAAAAAACAGGGAATCTGGACCGCTTCTGCATGATGTTCCGAGTGCAATTGAAAGTCATTTTCAACTAGCATCGACGCGCGAAGATGCAACCGTCTCCTGACGGAAATCAACGCGGTCGTGTCTCCCTCGATGGTCGACGCAGACTGAGCGACTCAACGGAAGCGGAGCGAAAGCCGCCGAGCGATCGACGTGATGCCGCCG
>JBLNFG010001001.1:0-3357 GCA_050263495.1 Myxococcales bacterium
GTGCGCGACTTCCGCGGCGTGAGTCCGCGCGGATTCGACGGCGCGGGTAACTACACGCTGGGTCTTCGCGAAAAGTACAGCAAAGACGTTGTCTCGAAACTCATGGAACGCTTCGGCTACAAGAACGTGATGCAGGTACCCCGCCTGCAAAAGATCGTTCTGAATGTTGGTCTCGGCGAGGCGACGGCCAATCCCAAGATGATCGACACTGCAGTGGCTGAAGTTGCGGCGATTACCGGCCAAAAGCCAATCGTCCGCCGCGCCAAGAAGTCGATTGCGAACTTCAAGCTGCGGCAAGGAATGCCGGTCGGAGTTACCGTCACCCTTCGTCGTGAGCGGATGTGGGAGTTCCTCGATCGACTGGTTTCGATCGCGCTGCCCCGCGTGCGCGACTTCCGCGGCGTGAGTCCGCGCGGATTCGACGGCGCGGGTAACTACACGCTGGGTCTTCGCGAACAAATCGTTTTCCCCGAAATCAACTTCGACAAAGTCGAAAAGGCTAAGGGGATGAACATTACCATGGTCACCACCGCCGAAAGCGACGAGCAAGCTAAAGAGCTGCTCACGTACCTCGGTGTGCCTTTCAGGAGCTGAACCGATGGCACGCGCATGTCAGTGGGCGAAAATGAATCGTCCGCCGAAGTTTTCGACAAGAGCCGTAAACCGCTGCAACGTTTGTGGCCGGTCCAAGGCGGTTTACCGTGATTTCAAACTCTGCCGCCTGTGTCTCAGGATGATGGCGCTGCGTGGTGAGTTGCCCGGAGTTACCAAGGCTAGCTGGTGAGACCATGAATAGCGATCCCATCGCAGACATGTTGGCCAGGCTGCGAAACGCCGCCTTGGCACGCCATGAAGTAGCAAGAATGCCCGCAAACAAGTTGAAGCGGGCGATTGCTGAACTACTCAAGGCAGAGGGCTACGTCGCCGACGTTCGGCACGAAGAGCTCGGACCCAAGAGCACACCGACCCTGACGGTCACACTCAAGTACGGGCGAGATCGCCGCTGCGCCTTCGGAGGTTTGCGGCGCGTCTCTCGACCAGGGCGTCGAGTGTACGTCGGTCATGAGGAGATTCCGCGCGTCCTTTCGGGCCTCGGAGTCTCGATTCTGAGCACGTCGCAAGGCGTTCTCACTGACAAAGAAGCACGCCGACGCAACATCGGCGGTGAGCTACTTTGCGAGGTTTGGTGATGACCGCCGTAGCGCAAGCCAGCACTGGCATTCAGATGGATCGGCAGTCTCGCGTCGGGAAGCGTCCCGTCGTGTTGCCGAAGGGCGTCACCTTCTCGCTCAGTGGCGATCACGTCAACGTGAAGGGCCCGAAAGGGACCTTGATGCGGCCCGTCGTGCCGGACGTGCAAATCGCCGTCGAGGGCACCGAGATCCGCGTTACCAGCAGCAAGCCTGGTCGCGATGGGGCTCGCCTCCAAGGCCTTCAGCGTGCGCTTCTGGCCAGCATGGTCAAGGGCGTCGCCCAGGGCTACGAGCGAGGGCTCGAACTCGTCGGAACTGGCTATCGTTGCGAGCTCAAGGGCAAGACCGTCACCTTCCAAGTAGGGTTGTCCCACCCATGCAGCATTGCGCTGCCAGAGGGTGTGTCGGCGACGGTGCCGGCGGACTCCAAGGGAACGCTGTTGATGCTCAGCTCGGCTGATAAGGCCGTGCTCGGGCAACTTGCGGCGACGATTCGTGGCTTCCGTCCCCCAGAGCCGTACGGCGGCAAGGGCATTCGGTACCGCGGTGAAAAGGTTCGCAAGAAGGCAGGCAAGGCCGGTAAGGGCCGCAAGTAAGTAGCCGCCACGGAGATTTCCAGCATGGCACACAAGCTTTCATCGCGTGATCGACGCAAATTCCGGATCCGAAGCAAGGTCACTGGGACCGCGGATCGACCCCGCCTGAGCGTGTTTCGAAGCGCCAGTCATATCTATGCGCAGGTGGTAAACGACGAGACTGGCGCAACGCTCGCCACTGCAGGCACTCTTTCGCGCGACCTTCGGGAAAGCGTGAAGGAAGGGTCGAAGTCTGATTCGGCCAAGAAGGTTGGCGCACTAATCGCCAAGATCTGCCTGGAGAAGAAGATCGAGAAGGTAGTTTTCGATCGTAACGGCTACCTCTACCATGGACGCATCAAGGCGCTCGCTGAGGCGGCACGCGCAGCTGGGCTCAAATTCTGAGAATCGCGTCGACTCGCCTGTCCCTTGTGGGCACGGGCGAGTCGAACGACGATGACCGTCGGGAGCAGCGATGGCACTGGATCATCTGGACGAAGAAAAACTGAAGGAACGCGTCATCCACATCAATCGGGTGGCCAAGGTCGTCAAGGGCGGCCGGCGTTTCAGCTTTGCAGCACTAATCGTCGTTGGCGACGAGTCTGGCCACGTTGGGGTCGGGCTTGGCAAGGCCAACGAGGTCCCCGAAGCGATTCGCAAAGGGAACGATCAAGCGCGCAAGAACCTATTCAAGGTGCCGATGATCGGCGCAACGATTCCGCACGAGATCGTGGGTCAATTTGGCGCGGGACGCGTCATGTTGAAGCCCGCGAGCCCTGGAACCGGCGTTATTGCCGGTGGCGCGGTCCGTGCGGTGGTCGAATCCGCCGGCATCCACGACATTTTGAGCAAGTGCCTCGGCACCACCAATAAGCACAACGTCGTCAACGCAACGATTGCAGCCCTGCAGGCACTGCGTGCCCCCGAGCAGGTAGCGGCGTCGCGTGAGAAGTCGGTCGAAGAGGTTGCATCCGACTACCCCGTCGCTGCAATGGCTGCATCGGCCCGTGGCGCTTCGTCGATCATTGCATCGAGTGAAGGAGCCAGCGGAACATGAGCAAGTTGGTCGTCACTCAGGTAGGCAGCACGGCAGGTCGACCCTATCCACAACACCGAGTGTTGGCTGGTTTGGGGCTGGGCAGGCCGGGCAAGTCGGTAGTCGTAGACAACACCCCGTCCTTTCGAGGGATGATCAAGAAGGTGTTGCACCTCGTTCGCGTTGAGGAGAAGAAGTCATGAGCGACGTCCTTTCACGTCTCGCTCCGCCAGACGGCAGCAAGAAGACTGCAAAGCGTTTCGGGCGCGGCATCGGATCTGCGCTTGGTGGAACCTGTGGTCGCGGCCAAAAGGGACAAAAGGCCCGCAGCACTGGCAACATCGGCAAGCGTCACTTCCAAGGTGGCCAGACGCCGATGCAACGTCGTCTGCCGAAGCGTGGGTTCAACAATCCGTTTGCGACTCCGAGCGCTGAGATCAACGTCTGCGATCTGGAGCGTTTCGCGAGCGGCACGGTCGTGGACGAAGCAGTCATGCTCGCTGCACGACTGATTCACAAGCAGGGATTGCGCATCAAGATTTTGGGTGAGGGC
>JBLNFG010001002.1:0-6269 GCA_050263495.1 Myxococcales bacterium
GCTTCGCGGATGTCACCCTCTGTCAATTCGCTACCGGACTTTCGTCGCACGAAGGCGCCGACCTCCTCGCCATACTTCGCGTCCGCGACGCCCACCACCTGAGCGTCTTCCACGCCGTTGATGGTGTAGAGGAACTCCTCGATCTCGCGCGGATAGATGTTCTCGCCGCCACGGATGATCATGTCCTTGATGCGGCCCGTGACGCGCAGGTAGCCCTCTGTGTCGAGTTCGCCCAGATCACCACTGTGCAGCCATCCCTCCGCGTCGATGACGCGCGCGGTTTCCTCGGGCATCCCGTAGTACCCCTTCATGACCAGGTAGCCCCGGCAACAGATCTCACCCGAGATTCCGGCAGGCACGGGCAGGAGCGTCTCCGGATTGACGATCCGGATCTCGACCTCGGGCAAGGCCGTGCCCACGGTTTCGGTGCGCCGGGCGATGGTGTCGTCGGTACTCGTCTGGGCCATGACGGGAGAGGATTCCGTCAGTCCGTAGGCGATCGTGATCTGCTCGCAGTGCATCCGCGTCATCACCTGCCGCATCGTGTCCACGGGACAGGGCGAACCCGCCATGATCCCGGTCCTGAGCGAGCTGAGATCGAACATGCCAAACATCGCATGATTCAGCTCCGCAATGAACATCGTGGGAACGCCGTACAGCGCAGTACAACGCTCCTTTTGTACGGCCGCGAGCACCATCAGGGCATCGAATTGTTCAATCACCACGACACTACTGCCGTGCGTGAGAATGGCCATAATCCCGAGCACCAGACCAAAACAATGAAACAACGGCACGGGTAGGCACACGCGATCCGCCTCGGTGAAGCGCTGACGCTCGCCGATTGCCCAGCCGTTATTTAGAATATTTTGACTCGTCAACATCACCCCCTTCGGGAATCCCGTGGTTCCCGAGGTGTACTGCATGTTGATGACGTCATCCGAAGACTGCCCGGCGCATGCGGCGCGATAATCTGCGTCACTCATTTGCTCGCCGAGAGTCATCAGCTCGGGGACACTGAACACCCCACGAAGCTTCTCCGGGCCGAGATAGATGAGGTGCTTCAGACGCGGGAATGCCTGGCTGTGCAATTGCCCGCGTCGATGCTGCAACGACTCTGGGATGACCTCTCGGATGATGCTGAGGTAGTTGACGTCGCGGAATCCTTCGATGAAGGCCAGCGCCTTCATGTCCGATTGGCGCACGACATGGGCCAGCTCATGACTCTTGTAGGCGGTGTTGATGGTCACCAAGACGACGCCCAGCTTGGCCGTCGCGAAGAACAGCGTCAGCCAATCCGGTACATTTCTCGCCCAGATTCCAAGGCGATCACCACGCTCGAGCCCAATCGAGGCCAGACCTTTGGCAACCCGATCGACACGTCGCCCAAACTCTGCGTAGGTCCAACACAGATCGCGATCGGCAAAGATGATGAACGGGTCGGTCGCGCGGGACTGGACCTTGGTGTCGAAGTAGTCACCCAGGGTTAGGTCGGTATGCGGCATGGATCACTCAGGTCGGGCAATAGACGATGGATAGAACCTGCGCTGGGCCATCACACGCACAGATAACGTGTGGAACGACGGAATCGAAGTAAATGCTCTCCGAAGTACCCAGCACATAGCGTTCTTTGCCGTACATGACTTCGATTTTCCCGGAGAGCACGAAGAGAAACTCCTCGCCCTCGTGACTAGAAGGAGGGCGCGTGCGGTCGGGGTGAAGCGTCAAGAGGAACGGCTCGAAGTGCCGATCGGACTTGGCCGTAGCCAGCCCGCAATACTCGATCGCCCCGCCGTCGTTGGGGTGTTGATAGTCCGCAAATCGTGCGACAACGTGGCGCTCTTCCGCGCGGTCCAGCGCCGGGCCCGGATGCTCTGCGCCATCTACGAGGGTTCCCAAACGCACCCCTAGCGCGCGGGCGATGCGGGCCAACGGCGCGATCGAGGGTGCCATCAGTCCGCTTTCGACGGCCTCGATCAACGCGACGGAACAGCCACTGCGTTCCGCCAGATCCCCAACGGACACGCCCCGCGACTCACGCATGGCTTTGGTTTGCTTCCCAATCTTGATTGACGTCGACATGTGGCTCCTCGAGCTGGAACGACAGGGCGCCGCACCATACCTCAGCCGCGAAGCAATTCAGTCGAAGGAAGCACGAGGACTTGCCGTTGCATGTGCGTGACGAATTTCGCATCTCAAGGTAGAGTGCGCACCTGGTCGCTCGGCCGCACCGAATCGAGCCTATTTTTGCAGGAACCTGGACTCACCCCTACGGTCGTCACCTGTAGAAAACGCGACACGGAGTGACGGACACTCGCGTGATCGAGGGTAGCAAAAAAAGTTCATTCTGGGAGGGCGGACGTGAGGGTGAGTTCGACGCGACGGACAATCGGATGCGTGAGGGAACACAAAAGTCGTTGCAAATGAGTCAAGTTTTGCCCCTGCGCTCGTTTTGCGGGCCGGGGCCCCAAAACGCACAGAAACAAGAATCTCGGAACAAACTTCGCACCCCTTCGGGTGTTCACCAGGCTCCGGTAGCCAGTAAGCGAATGGTACAGGTCGCCGACCTAGCAGGATGGATGAGAGAGCACGGTCCTTTCGGCTGGGAGAATGCCCGCTAAATAATCAGTATTTGCTGCACGCATGCCCCACTGCACTCGCTGTCGATGCGTCCATTTGCCGGACCTAGGTCACACTCCTCGTCGGGTTGTTGCACCACCCCGTCTCCACAGTGCGGACCTAACTGACAATTGACGAGGCAACCGCCGTAGACGGCGCTGCTCATGGATGAATTGGCGTCGCCGTAGTCGCACACCTCTCCGCAGCTCTTTTGTACGATGCCGTCGCCGCAGAAGGGACCGCGCTGACAATCGGGCGTGCACCCGCCGCACGATCCGTCGTTCTTGCCGTCGTCACAGATTTCGCCGCGGCTCGCCTGCAAGATCCCGTCGCCACAGAAGCCGGGCCTCATGCAGTTCTTGGTGCAAGTCGCGTCAGCTTGGTCGGAGTTGCCCGATCCCTCGTCGCACTCCTCACCTTGCTCGCTTTGCGTGACGCCATCGCCGCAACGCGGGCCGAGTTTGCAGCCCTTCCCGCAAAATCCGTACCCGCCGACGTTGGAACCGTCGTCGCATTCCTCGTTGCAGCTCGTATCGACCTTTGCGTCACCGCAGATCGCGTTGAGCTGACAGGTCGCACTGCAACCACCGCATTGGTTGTCTGCGTTACTGGACTGGGTGTCACATTCCTCGCCAGCTTGGACCAGGCCGTCCCCGCACCTCGGTGGCAGTGTGCAGCCGGGTGCGCAACCTTTCACGTTGTAGCCGACGGTTGTGTTGCGACCATCGTCGCATTCCTCTGCACCGTTGATGTCGCCATCGCCGCAGAATGGGCCGTACTTGCACTCGGTCGTGCATTGGTCGTAACAACCGTTGCTCGAAGTCAGCTTGCAGTTGCGAGCGCCATCGTCGCACTCTTCCCCAGCCGTGGCAGTGCTATTACCGCAGGTTGGCGCGCAGACGCTGCGCCCAGCCAAAAAATTGGCCAGCGTCAACATGTAGTTGGATCCGCAGCACCAGCGTTCGGCCTGAAACACGACGACTTCGTAGACGCTGCCCACCTCCAACTTGAAGTCAACTGTGGTGGTTGAGGACGGCGATTCTCCGTAACCGACTTGGCCCGTGCCGTCGCTTCGATCGAGCGTCACTTGCGCGACCGCGCGATCATGCACGCCTCCGAGATCGGCGGCTAGGTTCCCATTGACGAATACCCAGACGTCGTCGTCCCCCGTGAACTTCAGTGCTTCGCCACCTTGGTACTGAAACCAATAGCGCAGCTCGCTAGTGAATCCGTAATTGTGATTGAGCCATTCATTGCCGTATCCCCAACCCGCCCCGATGTAACAGATCCGATTCGGGTTGTTGGTATCGTTCGTCGTGCAACGCGGGGGATCGGATGCGTACGGATTACTTCCGGTGTAGCAATAGACGTTCTCCTTGCCGTAGTTCGCGTTGCTCTTGTCCGTGATCGTCACCGGAGCGTCTTCGATCGGGAAGAAGCCGCAACGCGAGTGCCACGGCTCGTCCGCGTCGCTGTTCATCGCGTACGTCGTCGAGTTGGCGCTGGTTTGAGCTAGGGTAAGGCTTCCGTAGAAGGTCCGATTTACGTTCGCGACATCTCGGTACCACTGATCGAACGCCGTCTTGCCGTTGGTCATCCCGATCGGCGCGCTGTCGGTACCAGCGTAAACTGGCTTTCGATTGGGATCGAGCAACGGACGGACGATGCCCTTCTGCTCGTTGCAGCAGTAATGACCGAAGTCGGGGTGGCCCGTGGGAGGCGTGCTGCTACTCGAATACCCCTGGAAATCCCGATAGACGATCGGGATCGAGAGTTGAGTCGGTCGACTATCGTAGGCGGACACACAGGTAAAGCCGTCTTCCGTTCGGCAATCGATCGAACAGCCGTCGCCACTCAGGGTATTACCGTCGTCGCACTCCTCCTGACCACGCAACAGGATCCCATCGCCGCAGCTGGTCTGGCATTTCCCCACTGCACTGGTGGTGTTACCCTGGGCGTCCCGCGTGCCGCAGCGGGGCTCGAGTTGGCAAGTCGGCGTGCACCCGTCGTGCGGCAAGTCGTTCCCATCATCGCAACCTTCCCCAGCCTCGGCTACCCCGTTGCCACACACGGCGCGTTTGCACTTCGATGGCGTGCCGGCGCAAGAATATCCGGGTTCGCGGCGACAGCTACTGGAGCACCCATCGCCACTGTCTCCGTTGCCGTCATCGCACTCTTCCCCGGCAGTGATCAGTCCGTCACCGCACGCCGGCATGCACGACCGACCCGCGACGCGGCATTGCCACCCCTGCTCCAGGGTGCATTTCGATGAGCATCCATCGCCGTTCACGGTGTTGCCATCGTCGCAAGTCTCTGCCTTCTCGAGGCTGCCATTGCCACACCGAGAGGTATCCACACACTGCTTTCCCGGGCTGCTGCATTGGCAGTAGCTGGCAGTGATCCTACAGTTTGCACAGCACCCCGTTGACGAGGAAACCGGTCCCTCGTCACACTGTTCACTGCCGTTGACTAGTCCGTCCCCGCAGACGGGCGTGATCTTACAGGTGTGGCCCTTACAGGACCACCCCGCTTGCAGTGCACAATTGGCATCGCATCCCTGATTCTGACCGTTGGCGCTGCCGAGATCACATTGCTCGTTGGCTTGGAGACGACCATCTCCACAGTCTGCAGTCCTCGCGCAAGCAGCTCCTGCTGTCGGACAGTACCAACCGGGTTCCACCCGGCAATCACTGGAGCAACCGTCATGGTCTCGCATGTTTCCGTCGTCGCAGCCCTCGCCGCCTTCGCGCCTGGCGTTTCCGCAGCGAACGGTCGAAATACACGGCTTCCCCGCCTCGAGACATTCGAAATTCGGCTCGACCTTGCACACGCCTGAGCAGCCGTCCCCGCCGATTCGATTGCCGTCGTCGCAAATTTCATCCCGCTCTGCGTCGATGACTCCGTCGCCACAGTAGGGGCCGGCGTCAACCACCGCGTAGCACTTGCCAGCGTCGACATTGCACGACGTGTTGTTGGCCGTGCCCGTCTTGATATCAATGCCTTTGTTCGAAGCGCTGCTGCCTGCGCCCTTGGTCCCGTTCGCTCCGCCGTCGGAGCCTGACGATAGAAACATGCTATCCCCGGAGTGCGAGCAGGCAGCGATGCCAACGCACAGTGCTACGAGCCCGGGCAACAGAACGAAGAAGCGCGCGGTCTTGTGATGAGGCACGGTCGACTCCAGGCAGACTTGTCTGCCGGTTCTCATGTTGCTTGCCGCTCGATTTTCACGTCACTATTTGCTGAAAGCACAAGAATTTGTGACGACGTGATGTAGGGAAGACCTCTGCCTACCTCGAGTACCGGCTGTGTCCAGCCGCCGTACCAAATTCTGGTTTGCCCGGCGCAGTCCAGTCTAGGTGGAGAACAGCGGTCAGAAAGAGACTGCGACGGATAGCTCGAATCCGCCGAGCAGGCGCTGTTCTTCGCGGAAGATGCGGCGTACCAGTCCCGAATGCCGGCCGTGCTCGCCTACAAATCAGACGGCGCGGCCACTTTTTTTTTGCGCAACAGACATTAGACAGCAAGCGATGTCCCTTTCGTTTATTCGAAAGCGCTCGTCCCATGCCCGTCAAGTTGCTCGATCCCACCCTTGACATCGTGTTCAAGCTTCTCCTTTTACGCAACACGGAGCTTCTGCACGACATGATTGAGGC
>JBLNFG010001003.1:0-4806 GCA_050263495.1 Myxococcales bacterium
CTCCTTGTCACCTATGCCGTCAGCCATGCCACTATGAACAGTGGAAATAGGCAGTGGGCCCACCTGGGTTTGAACCAGGAACAACCCGGTTATGAGCCGGGGGCTCTGACCGATTGAGATATAGGCCCCTATTCGTGGTTTGCAGGCGCAAAGAAACGGTTGTTGGGTTCCTTCGATCCAACGGCGATCCCAAGCCGAAAATCGGTTTGTGAATCGGTCGCGGGCGCATGCAAGCTCCACGCCCGGTAAGCTAGTCGAACGCTCGAGCGAGAGCAACAGCATCGCACTGCCAAAGCCTCATATCTTTCAAGTTTTCTGGCAGGGGCGGTCGGAGTAGCGGCGGCTCGCCGCCTTTGCCTCCGAGCTCGGACACACAGCCCACCGAACCGGACTCACGGCTAGTCTGACTCAGCGCGCCCGCACTTCCTCGGCCGAGAACGTCAAGGAGCAGCAGTTCAGAAGCCCACATCTCCGTCCCCACCGCTCGAGCAAGACCGCAGCGACAGGTCCGACCAAACGATCGACCCGACACTAATCGGCATCTGAACAACACCGAAAGCCTACCTGATAAAACTTGAAGGTGAGTCCGTGGGAAGGCGTCGATGGGCGACAGCGCGCGCGCACTGGCCCAAAATAGCCGCCCTTCAACGCGGTCTTGGAACCGAACCCCGCGGCTTCCTCGGGGCCGTCCGGAATGACCCATTCGTCGACATTCCCCATGAGGTCATAGATTCCAAACGCGCTCACACACCCAGCCATGGCGCCACTCGGGGTTCTCTGATCGAGCCGAGCCAGCTCGGCAGCAGAGTTTTTTGGATTGAGCAACGCGGCCACGTCCGGAAATCGGTGCGCCAAATCCACGTTGCAGAGCGTTCGATCACGCACCAACCCGGTAGGGTACGGCAAGCGCTCCGGACCTTCACAAGCGAGGGTCCACTCACGCGCCGAGCAGAGCCGCTTACCCAATTGGCCACACGCACGTTGCGCGTCGTCGAAGGTGACCATCACGGTCGGCTTCTCACCTCTCCGATTTGGGTACTCGAATTCGTCCATGCAAAACCGCAGCTGAGTCGTGGGCGAATGACACGTACCGGGAGCGGCAAACCTGCGGCATCGACCAGAACCATCCGGGTAGGGCTCGATGCAGCGATGCCTGACGATGCTGCAGTATTCGCCCTCAACTATCGACATTCCTGGACCGCACGGTCGAGGCTGCTGTGACACCGCGCTTGCAGTCTCTGCAGCGTCAGGCTCGGCGTGAGATGCGGTTTCGGCGTTTCTAAGAGGGTTGCTGTTGCGAGCTGGGCTTTGAGCAACCATGGGCGGCGGCAACGGAGCCGCGCTCAACGCGCCGATAACGATCTCGGCTCCCATACTTGGACCAAAGCACCATCCCGCCAGCCCACCCAGGAGCGATCCAACGAGGACCGGCGCCGATCGACTGGCGCGCCTTGCGGGCACCTTCCTATGCTCAGAACCGCAGAAATCCTCGGCTCTGCCACTACTCAGGCTGGTCCTCGTCATACCGAGCTCAAGGCAATCGTACAACGGTCTGTCGCCCAAGAACGTAACATTGCTCCACTTCGGCCATCGGGATTGCCAATCATTCCGTGGTAAGCATGGCCCTGCTGATGGATCGCCTGACCGTTCGCGGTGCAACACAACACAACCTGAAACATGTCGATTGCGATTTGCCACGCGACAAGCTCGTCGTTATCACCGGGCCAAGCGGCTCTGGTAAGTCGTCGCTCGCGTTCGACACCATCTACGCGGAGGGCCAGCGACGTTACGTCGAATCGCTGTCCGCGTACGCGCGGCAGTTCTTGGACCAATTGCCTAAGCCCGCCGTCGAGAGCATCGAAGGGCTCAGTCCGGCCATTGCTATTGAGCAGCGCGCGCTTGGCAAGAGTCCGCGTTCCACTGTCGGAACCGTAACGGAGATCGCAGATTACCTACGGCTGTTGTTTGCACGCGTCGGGGTTCCGCATTGCCCGAAATCGGGGCAGGTCCTGCGCGCATACACCGTGCAAGAGATCGTTGATTTCATCGCTGACCGAGGAGAAGGTACTCGGCTAACCCTGCTTGCCCCGGTAATTCGGAACCAGAAGGGGGATCTGCGCGTCGAGCTCGAGGGGCTCCGGCGAGATGGTTTCGTCAGGGCCCGCATCGATGGACAGCAGTTTGATTTGAGTGACGACATCGCCATCGACAAGACCAAGAATCACGTTCTTGAAGTGGTCGTGGATCGGATCGTCGTGCGCGAAGGGACTAAGGGGCGCATCACGGATTCGGTTGAGCTCGCCCTCAAACTCGGTGACGGCACCGTGCTGATTGATGCCGGTGATGGCACCGCGCCGGTCGTGATGAGCGAGAAGCTCGTCAGTTGGGAACACGACATCACGCTCCCGCCGCTTGAGCCCCGGCTCTTCTCATTCAACAGCCCTCACGGTGCGTGTCCCACCTGCGATGGTCTCGGCACGCGCACGACGATCGACCCAGCGCGAGTGGTCCCGGACGACACGCGGACGTTGCGCGCCGGGGCGGTGGCGGCATTTGGACGGCGCGGTTCCGTCGCTGTTGCCAATGAAGTCTCAAGGGTGGTCGAGCAGCTCGGGATCGATCCGGATTGCCCGTGGTGTGAACTTCCTGAGGCCGCACGCAGCGAGATTCTCTACGGAACCACCGCTGCGGCGACCGGCGCTCGTAGGCGACGCAAGAGCGTGGATTACGATGGAATCGTACCGCGACTGCAGCGTTTGCTCGAAACGGACGAGCTGCCGGAAGGCGAGGACCACGACTCTGACGATGGAGCAATTGGCCCAGAAGATCTCCATCGCTTTGTCGTCGTTCGCACCTGCGAGGCTTGCGCGGGCCGTCGACTACGTCCTGAGGCGCTCGCAGTAAAACTCGCTGGGCGCGATATCGGTGAACTGTCGCGGATGTCATTGCGTCCGCTGCAGACCGCACTGATGGAACTGCGCGCAGCAGGTGCCCTGCCGGTTCGCGACGCGGCGGTCGCAGAACCGTTGCTGCGCGAGGTGGTAGAGCGACTCGGCTTCCTGATCGGGGTCGGCCTCGACTACCTCTCGCTCGACAGGCCCGTGCATACGCTGTCGGGTGGAGAGGGCCAGCGGATTCGGCTTGCAACGCAGATCGGTGCGTCCCTCGTGGGCGTGCTCTACGTGCTGGACGAACCGAGTGTTGGTTTGCATGCGCGAGACAATGCTCGCTTGCTTGAGGCCGTGCGACGTTTGGTCGACAAGGGAAATAGTGTGATCGTGGTCGAGCACGATCGCGATGCCATCATGGCCGCTGACTTTCTCGTTGACATGGGCCCGAGTGCGGGCGTCCACGGCGGCAAGATCGTAGCCATGGGCACACCCGACGAGGTAATGCGCAACCCCGCTTCCGTTACTGGTCCCTACCTGTGCGGGGCAAAACAACTCCAACCCCCTCCGGAGCCGCGCCAACCCGACGGAAGGGTGCTTCGAGTCGTTGGTGCCAGTGCCCACAATCTAAAGAATGTCACGCTCGAGGTTCCGCTGGGTCTCATCACGTCTGTCAGCGGCGTCAGTGGATCGGGCAAAAGTAGCTTAGTGGTGGACACGTTGCTCAGCGCTGCGCGAGCGGCACTCTATGGATCGACTGGTTGGGTCGGCCCGTGTGAGCGGATTGAGGGACTCGAATCGATCGATAAAGTGATCAGCATCGATCAAGCCCCGATTGGGCGGACTCCGCGCTCAAATCCGGCGACGTACACAGGCATCTTCACCCACTTGCGCGAACTCTACGCGTCGCTACCCGACGCACGAGCCCGCGGTTACCGCCCAGGTCGCTTTTCGTTCAACGTAAAGGGCGGACGTTGCGAGACCTGTCAAGGTGACGGCGTCAAGCGCATCGAGATGCACTTCTTGCCCGACGTTTACGTCACCTGCGATGCTTGCGGCGGGCGCCGCTACAATCGAGAAACGCTGGAAATTCGATATCGCGGCTTATCGATCGCCGATGCGCTCGACTTGACCGTAGATGAAGCGGACGGTGTGTTCGAATCGATTCCGCGAATTCGGCAGCGGACTTCGGCCCTGCGCCAAGTGGGTTTGGGCTATATCCAACTGGGCCAGGCCGCAACCACGCTCAGCGGCGGCGAGGCGCAACGGGTCAAGCTCGCGAGTGAACTTTCACGCAAGGCTACTGGGCAGACACTCTACGTTCTAGACGAACCAACGACGGGACTTCACTTCCAAGACATCGAGCTGCTGTTGCGCGCCTTGGTCGATCTACGCGACGCGGGCAACACCATTCTGCTGATTGAGCACAATATCGAGCTCATTGCCTGCTCAGACTGGGTCATCGATCTTGGCCCCGAAGGGGGAGAAGCCGGCGGCCATATTGTCGTTGAAGGCAGTCCCCAAAAGGTGGCCCAGTGCAAAGCGAGCCACACCGGTCGATACCTCGCCCTGCACTTTCAACAGGCGTCGTAGACCACAAACTCGCGCGGCCCTGCTTCACCCGAAAATCCCAAGGGGTGGAGGTCGAGCTTGGAAGTACGTAGACTTCGTGTAGCAACAACTCGCGCGCCTACTCACCCGAACCAACACGGCTAACACGACCTCCGCGACTCACAGACAAGCGGAGAAAGACCAGTGCGGGCGCACAGACCTCTGCGGGCGCACAGACCTTCGAAAATCCCAAGGGGTGGAGGGCGAGCTTGGAAGTACGTAGACTTCGTGTAGCAACAACTCGCGCGCCTACTCACCCGAACCAACACGGCTAACACGACCTCCGCGACTCACAGACAAGCGGCGA
>JBLNFG010001004.1:0-2749 GCA_050263495.1 Myxococcales bacterium
TCTTCCCGCGCTTGCTCTGGCCGATACCGACCCAGCCCATGTCCGCCCTGCTTCGATCGGGGATTTCGACCTTGTACGTCTGTGAAGCGAACGACTCGCGGCAGTTTGCGCGGCTCATCTGTGCCAACTGCCTGGACGACCTTCAGTCGGCCGGCGTCAAGGTGGTCAGCATCACTCGCGACGATGGGATTCCGTTCGCGGCGGTCGACATCGCGCAACGGCTGCGAGAATCGCAAAACGCACGGTCTTTGGGCGCACAGCACGCGAATTAACGAGGTTGCCATGACGCTTTCAGGTTCAGTAGAGACTGGGTCCCAGGAATCACGCAAGGGCTTTACCTCAGAGCACAAGCCCACGTGGTGTCCGGGTTGCGGTGATTTTGGGGTGTTAACGGCACTGGATCGTGCGCTCACGCGACTCGGGCGACCCGAACACGAAGTGGCCATCGTATCCGGGATCGGCTGTTCCAGTCGCTTCCCGTTCTTCATGAACACGTACGGGTTTCATTCAGCGCACGGACGAGGGCTGAGCGTAGCGACCGGGCTCAAGGTAGCGCGTCCGGATCTGACCGTCGTTGCGACGGGCGGCGACGGTGATGCCCTCGCAATCGGCGGCAATCACTTCCTGCACACGATGCGACGCAACGTCGACATCACCTACATCCTGATGGACAATCAAATCTACGGGATGACCAAGGGGCAGACCGCGCCCACGAGTCGTACGGGGCTTTGCACCAAGTCGACCCCACACGGAAATTGGGAGTCCCCGATCGATCCGCCTTGGGTGGCACTCACGGCGGGTGCGACGTTCATTGCCCAGATCGGCAGCTGGCAGCTCAAGCCATTGACCGATCTGCTCCATGCAGGGTTACTGCACCGCGGAACGAGTTTCATCAACGTCCTTTGCCCCTGCGTCACCTTCCACAAAGAGGCAGACAAAGACTACTTCAAGGGACTCTGTGACGAGATCCCGGTCGACCACGATGCGACGAGCTATGACGCGGCCATCGAGCTCCTGCGACGTCACCATGGGCGGCTTCCGACGGGCCTCATTTACCGAGCCGAAGCGTCTACCTACGAAGACGGTGTTGATAGGACGTTGCGGGTCCCGGCAGGATCCGAGGCACGTCATCTGGTCGAGTCTGTGCTGAACCAGTATCGGTAGATTGGTGCAAGACGCCGTCCGCCCTGGGCGCGGCCCGGGCCAGTTATGGTACGGTGGCGCCCGCGATGCGCAAAGTTGAACCAACGGATCTGAGTGTCAGACCATTCCACCTCTTGGATAAGGAGTGGGCTGTCTTGGTCGCGGGCGTCCAACGCCCGAATCCGATGACTGTCTCCTGGGGAGGCATGGGTACGCTCTGGAACCGCCCGACGCTCACCATCTACGTTAGGCCGACGCGGTTCACCTACCAGCTGCTGGAAGTAGATCGCGAGTTCACGCTGAATTTCCTAGGTGCTGAAGGGCGAGAGGCGATGAACGTTTGCGGAACCGTATCCGGCAAAGACGAGGACAAGTGGAAGCGTTCGGGGCTTAGCCAAGAGCCATCGGAATGCATCCGCGTGCCGCGAGTGCGCGGCGCTAATTTGGTCTTCGAATGTCGAGTTCTAGCGCATACAGATCTCGAACCTTCCCGCTTCATTGACAAGACCATCGAAAAGCTCTACCCGCTTTCCGATTACCACCGTGTGTACTTTGGGGAGGTTCTGCTCGTGGCAAAGGACGCGTAAGCGGTGGTGCGGCTTTGGCCCTGCGACGCAAGCGTTCTCTCGAAACCCGTTGATCCCGCCACGCAAGCGTTCTCCGGGATTGAGGGCTTCCGGGTTTGCTGCGACTGCCCGACTGCTCATGGGTCTTGACTCAAGTGCCGGGATGTCCGCACTCTCGAGACCACTGAACCGTGCCACTCACGCCTCGCATCGAACGGTTGCGCGTCAAACGCCGAGCCCATGGCGGGCTAGGCTGGCAGCTGTTCCGTGCACGTTGCCTGGTCCGGGCGTTGGTCAGGAAGCTTTGGCTGCGTCTCATCGTTTTGTCGTCCGTGTTGCTCCTCGGCGGCGCCGTCTTCTACTGGGTGCCAAACGGCCACTCCGGTACCTTTCTCGACGCGGTATATTCGGCGTTCGGTTTGGTCTTCGGCGATCACCCGCCCAATCTCCCGTCGAACTGGCTGCTCGGGAGCATGCACTTCATCTTGCCAGTTATTGGTTTGGGAGTCGTGCTCGAGGGCATTGTCGATATTGCTGCGTTAGTGCGTGATCGCCGCAACAATGAACGAGCTTGGAGCGTCGTTATGGCCGAGTCGCTTTCTGACCACGTGATTCTGATTGGCTTGGGCAAGGTTGGCTATCGCACGTACCTGACCCTGCATCGGCTGGGAATCTCCGTTGTGGTCATCGACTTTGACGAACGGAGTACCTTCTTGGCTTACGCTCGCCGCGACGGCGCGCCGATCATCATCGGTGACGCGCGGCATGAATCGTTGCTCGAGGAAGCCGGAATAGCGCGCGCTCGCGCCGTCGTGATTGCGACACATAACGATTTGGCCAATCTCGAGGTGGCACTGGACGAGCGTCAGAAGCGCCCAGATATTCGCGCGGTGATGCGCCTATTCGACCAAAACATGGCAGACAAGGTTCACGCCGGATTCGACATACGGGCCGCACTCAGCACCGCCGCTCTAGCGGCGCCAACGTTTGCAGCTGCGGCCGTGGTAGATAACGTAATCGCGACGACGGTCCTAGAAGAT
>JBLNFG010001005.1:0-3879 GCA_050263495.1 Myxococcales bacterium
CCCAGCGTCGCGGGCCATCGCTTCTCTGTCGAACGCGCAATGCACATTCTGCAGCGTCTCTGCGACGAAATCGGAGAGCGCCCGAATGGTACGTCTGCTCATGCCGACACGGCGGAGATGCTGGCGGAAGAATTGCGGCTGATTCCCGGGGTCGAGGTAGAGCTGCAACATGCGAGCGGAGTGCAACGGTACAAGTCTCCTCCGTGGCCATTTCCGCCATTTGTCTATCGCACTACGAATGTCGTCGCTCGATTACCCGGGCGTGCGTCGACGGCACTTCTGCTCAATGCACACTTTGATACCGTGGTTGGGACGGCGGGTGCTGGCGATGACGCGCTGGGTGTAGCAGTGATGGTCGAAGCCTTGCGTGTCCTAGCCAACGGACCCAAGCTCGAGCATACGATTGTCGTCAATCTGAATGGAGCGGAGGAAATGGGCCTGTTGGGGGCGGCGGGGTTCCTTCAGCATCGCTTGGCGAAGGACGTTCGTGCTTACGTCTCCGTTGACGGCGGGCCGAGCGGGAGTCCCTTCGTTGTTGGTGCGGGACCGCACAATGCTTGGCTATTGAAAGAGTACGCCAAGGCGAGTGGTGCGACCCATACCACGGTAATTGGGGAGGACGTGATGGCGAGCGGTCTGCTGGCACATACCGGCGACTTTCTCCCGTTTCAGGAAGCAGGGCTCGTTGGCATCGATGTCGGCGCGTTGAGCGATTTCTGGTCCGTCCATACGGATCGCGACGATTCTCGGAACATCGATCGCGCTACGTTCCAAGCCATGGGTGACAAGATTCTGTCCGTTGCGCAGGGGTTGGCAAATGGACCGCTCCCGGGCAACGTCGATCACACGCGATACGTCTACTACGACATTCTCGGGTGGTTTGTGCTGATCTATACCCAGAAGACGGCCCAATTGATGGCCGTGGTCGCGTTGCTGCTCTCGGCCTTCGCGCTCACATTGGCGATACGTCGTGGGGCCTTCGCGTTGCGAGCACTTGCTACCGCTTGCATTCGACTACTCCTCGTCGATTTCGCCGCACTCTGCGCTCCGGTGCTCATCGCGTTGTTGCTGGCATTCGGAGTGCGAAGACCACATGGCTGGTTTGCGCAGCCCGCGCTGGCGTTGTGGGTGTTCGGAACTGCAAGTGTTGCTGGCGGATTGAGCGTACTAGCTTGGCTTCGTCGACGCAATCGCAGCGAGCCAGCGCTTGCCGCTTGGGGCAGTGGTCTTTGTTTCTGGTCCGCACTTTTGGGGCTGGCGACCTGCGCGGGAACGGGTGCGGCGTACATTGCGCTTTGGTGGACGCTGGGAATGGCCGTGGGCCTGATCGGAACACTCCTATGGCCATCGTGGAAGGGGGCGTGGTGGTTAGTGTCGTTCGTTCCGGGCAGTGTCTTGGCGCTGAGCTTTTTTGCGCTGGTGTTCCCGTTTCTTGTCGCCGATATCGGCTTTGTCTCGGCACCCATGCCGCTCGATGCTGTCGTCGCGCTCTTCGTCGCGTTAGGCGTCAGCGCACTGTTACCTTCCGCTGTGGCGGTGCTGGAGGTGCGTTTGCGCCTCGGCAGGATGTCTCTTGCTTGTGCCTTCCTCGCGCTGCTGGGCACGGTTGTTATTGCGACGGTCAATCCATACTCAAAGGAACGCCCTAAGCGGGTAGCCGCGTCTCTTGTGGACCGAGAGGGTGAGTGCCGACTGTTCATCGCCTCCAAAGATGCGCTGCCGTTGGCACCTACGTTGCGCAATGTTCCCGAAGTGACTCGCTTAGTGCCCCAATGGTCCCCATTGGGCAGGATGAATCCCCCGTTTACTTACTCCATGCCCGCAGCAATGCCGGGGTCGCTACCGCCCCAAATAGAGGTGCTTTCCTCGAACTATGATGCGTTACGCAATCTGCGCACCGTAAACGTGCGTCTTCGCGCCGCGGGGCCTCAACTCAGGTTGTTTATTCCGCGGCTGCCGCTGAGAGGCTGGTCGTTGGGCGAGCTGGCGACGGTTCCGTTGGACGCGAACCAGCGGGTTGCGGTTCTGTTCGAGGACGCTAGCGCATGGGATCGGGATCTCACTCTAGAACTCGACGGCACCGAACCCACTGAGGTAGAGCTGATAACCATTCGGGGCGCCTCCGACGCGCCGGAAATGGCCCAACTTGCCAAGCGGCTGCCTCCCTGGGTTGCTCTGCAGGCGAGCGAGATTCGAATCGCGAAGCAGAGGATTTAGTTGACTCAGTTGTGGCAAAAGACGTGTAATGTACGGCTCTTGCTAAAGGGCTGAGGATGCATTGCGGACGAATCATGCTTGTGGTGGCAGTCGCGTTCGTTGTGCTTTACGGCTGCCGCCTCGGCGTCGACGAGCGTGCTCGTTCTCCGCATGAACGCGCTCTTTGCTTGGACAAGCAGGCCGTTGTTCGGGCGAGGCCGGCCTGTTCGGGTTAGCGGGTTTTTCGCCTGAGTTACCGTCCTGGCGCACCCATCGTGACCCAGGGCACCTTGCTTGATCGAACGCTGGGCGACAAATACCGCGCGGTTGCCGTCCTTGGATATGAGCTGTGGCTCAATCGACCACGGCAACGTCAAAGGAAAGAGCGGTAATCTACCAAGGCCTCCTTGAGCAGTTGAGGCGTATCGAGTCGATAAGGACAACGCGACGCACAGGCGCCACACTCGGTGCAGTTTTCGATGCGGGCCATCTGCTCTTGCCAATGCGCAGTGAGTAGGCCCTGTACTGGTGCGCGCCGAAGCAATTGCGGCATGCGCGCGGCCCAGTGGATGGGGATCTCCGCGGGACACGGAAGACAGTAGCCACACCCACGACAAAACGCGCCACTGAGCTCCTGTCGATCGCGCGTGATCACGTCGACGAGCTCACCCGAAAACTCCGGTGGATTGGCTTCTAGTGCGAGAAATTCGTCGAGCTCAGCTTCCCGCTGAATGCCCCAAATGGGCACAACGTTGTCGAAGCGGCGAAGGAACGCGAAAGCCGCTCGGATATTCGTTAGTAGCCCGCCCGCTAACGCCTTCATCGCGATCAGCCCGACGTTACATTCCCGACACAACCCGATAAGCTCGAGCTCTTCCGAGGTAGAAAGGTAGGAGAGCGGGAATTGCAGGGTATCGAACAATCCAGAGCGCACCCCCGTCACGGCCAGCTCGAGCCGATGGTTGGTCAGGCCGATGTGGCGCACCACGCCCGCGCGGCGAGCGTCGGCTAGTGCGGCATAGGCCGATTTAGGATCAGTCGGATCCGAAAGCGCTTCTGGATTGTGGAGCTGGATTACATCGATGTAGTCCGTGCGAAGGTTCTTCAGACTAATCGCGAGCTGCTCCTGTGCCGCCGCGTAATCCGTCGCCATCGTCTTGGTCGCCAAGACGACGTCTTTGCGCACGCCCTGCAAGGCGCGCCCCAGTTTCTCTTCGCTATCGCTGTAGAAGCGTGCCGTGTCGAAGAACCGCACGCCGTGGTCGAACGCTTTGCGAATGATTCGCTCCGCCTCGGGCGACGAGACGCGTTGAATCGGTAGCGCGCCGAACCCGACCTGAGGGACCACCAGTTGAGTGCGACCAAGGGTGACTGTCTTCATTGGCGACTTCGTCATAACAGCGATTGCCGAATGCGCACGCCTCATGCGGTTGGCACGCGTGCGCGTATGCTGTTTCGAGCGAACCGTGGTACGGCGCACGCAGCGAAGAACCACTTCGCCTCGCTCACGCCCGGTGGGCCGATCACCGATATCGCAGCAGCTTCGTCTCTCGCCAGTAGCGCCTCACCATCCATTGATCGCCAACCGAGAGTCCGCGCGCCGAGCCGATCATCATGACCGAGCCGCCAGCTGGAGTTGATCCCTTCCAGTTGTAGTAGTCGGACAAGCCGAAACCGTGACCT
>JBLNFG010001006.1:0-2920 GCA_050263495.1 Myxococcales bacterium
CGGGTGGGGCGTCGAATGGGCATCTCGCGAGGAAGCGGCTTGCGCCCTTCTATCGTCGCGTCCGGTACCCAACTGCGCCATGCGATAGCGTGCGCCGTCCTCTCTGTGATGGTGGTGACATGTCGATAACCCTTCTCGAATGCCCGCAGGATTTGCTCGTCCGTGCTGAACCGTCCTGATAGCACGATCCCGGCACCTCGAGCGGCACTCTCGATAGCGGTAATCGCAGCGTCCGTCGTTGAATCGAGCGCTTCTTTGGGGCAGGATTTGGCGAGCTCTGTCCGGATGCCAAGGTGGTCGACTTCGACCATTTTTACGCCCAATTCCTTGAGTACGGGGAAGGACTGCAAAACTTCCGGAAGAGCGGGTCTGCTGAACGAGAGACCACCAATGAACATGTCATTGACCGTGTCCATCATCTTCGCATAGTCCGCGAAGGTACGCTGGGCCAGATTGTCCGCTCCCACCGCGCGCTTGCCGAGCGGATGCTGGGCTGTGGAGGCTCTAGGGGTGGCTTTTGCTTTGGGCCGCTCTGGGAAGTAAACATCGCGCAGCAGCGCACGTATGTCTTCGGCACTCTCCGGGTTCACGAGCAGCGCACCGAACAAACCAGCGCCAAGAAGCTGCTTGATGTACGGATCTGAACGGTTGAACCGCATGATGGGTAGAAGCGGCGTCCCTCGAGTCTGTGCCGCGAACGCTTGTAACTCTTTTGCGGAAGCGAGACGCCCATCGGGCCAGCAGCGGTTCATTATCGCTGTACCGAACGAATGATTCTGCACCACCTCCGCAGACATGGCGTTGGGTCCGTCGAGCTCGATGCTCTTCACGATTGCGTTCGAAGAACCCGCCAACGTGCGCCACACCGTGCCCTTGTCAGCCACGGTTGCCGGAACGCTCAGAAAAGTCAGATTCTCGTAGGAGAACAGCGAATATGGCTTTGGGGGCGGCGAATCCAGTCGTAGGGCCTCCCAAACCGCCGCCGCATTCTCCTTTTGCCCGTCGGTTACGAATGCTGCAGCGGCAAAGTCTCGTTGTGTTCGACCCGTGTGATCCGCGATATCGACTGACGCCCCGAGACCACGCGCCCAGCGGATCTGTCGGAGGTACCCGGCTGAGCCGGTGGCTGCGCGCAACACCGAGTCGTGAAGTGCGGTCAGGCCGTTCACGGCAGGCTTCTGATTGAGTGCCCTCTTCATTGCCTCCGGTGCCATGCGGGCTTCAAACTTCTTCAGAATCTCCAAATGGTTGAACACGGCAGCTCGAATGACGGCGTCGACCGCCATCGGGTACATCTCTTCCTTGTCTGGAGCCGCTCCCTTCTGCAAAAGAACATCCACAATGGCGTGTCGAAGTCGGGCCACTCCCTCGTTCGCGTTGTTACCAGTGACTGCAGCGATGAGCGGCGTTTGAAGCAATTCGCCAGCCAAACGGTTCGGGTCGAAACAGGGGTTCTGGGTCGCTTCCGTCAGCCCGCTGATAATGCGCGTCACCGCTGGTGATCGTGCTGGCTCTTCGAGTGCCGCCACCTCAGCCAAACCGGAGGTGATCGTTTGAATGACCGCTTCGCTAGCCTTCTGGGCTGGAGTGCTAGCTTCGGGGTTTCGTGGGCCGCTAGCGATCGCCTCGAGCAAGGCACGCGTGTCCGCCTGCTTGGCTTCCGTCGTTGCCTTATCGAATGGCTCCAGGGCATCAACCATTGCCTTGTTCTGAAATTGACGTCCGAGTTGCGTGGCGTTTAGGCCTCGCAGTGTCGTCGCCGTGAAGAGCCGCAGTGTCTCCTGTCCGAGATTGGCCCCCTTGGGCAGAATGGTCGCCAAATTGTTCAGTAGTGACTTCGCAAGTTCGACATGCCCATAAAATGCAGCTTGGAGCAGTGGGGTGTGCCCGTTTACCTCAATCCGTGCGTGGAGCTGTTCGGGATTCTTGGTCAGAAGCAGTAGCGTGCTCGGGACGCTACCCTTTTGCGCCGCGAGGTGCGCCGCGGAGATATTTGTGCAATGGTTTGGTCGCTGCGGATCCTTGAGCGTAAGAGCGGGATCCACCTTGTGGGAGCCCACTCGCTCCAACAGCAGCATTCTGAGGACGTCGGTGTTGCCGGTGGCGGCTGCTGCCAGAAATAGATTGAACCCATCTGTGGCATAGTCGTTCGGATTGCCACCACTGCGTAGCCAATCGCGCACGACTTCGTTCTCGCCGCGTCGGGCAGCATCGATCGCCCCATTCACGTCCAGCGGTTCGACGCGCTTGCTCAGATCGAATTCAACGAACGGCCGCTGGCTCACCAGTTGAGGCCGGCCGCTTTCGTCTGGTCGAATCGTCCAGATGCGATCGACCGTCAATTCAACGGACTTCTCCTCGTTCGGTTTTTGATTCCTCCTATCCGCCGTGAAGTGAATCCTCAAGTGCGCGTCGATGGTTCCATCCGCATTCAGCAAAGGAACCAGACCTTGGATTCTGTGCCTCGAGTTGACAAACGTTTCCTCGATCGTTTTGAACCACTTAGGAAAGTCTTCAACGATCTCACCACCATTGAGCGCGATGTTCAACTCGCCCTGCGGCGCAAGCACTTCGAGCATGCGGTCGAGCTTTCGTTGATCGAGACTGTCCAGGTAGCCCGCCGCGAACTCACGTGTCCGCTCCCTTGAAAATGCTGGGGTGGGTTCCGTAACCCCTCGTTGACGGGATATAACCCACTGCCCCTCCGCTGTGCGGGTGAGATCCCAGAGAATGTGCACTGTGAGGTTGGCCCGCGGATTCTCGCCCGGTGCAGGATTGCGCAGATCCGCCTCGGAATGGACGGACAGCTTCACCTGCGCCGAGTCCTTGGTGTTCAGCGTGGGTTCAAGCGCCACCACGGTGTGCCGCGGGTTGCTGTACGTCGATACGATGCCACGGTACCATTCGCGATATCCATCTT
>JBLNFG010001007.1:0-6582 GCA_050263495.1 Myxococcales bacterium
GGGACCTGCGGCCACCATCAAGGACAACTCCCTAGTGCTCGGCAAGCCAGTTCTCGCTTGTTCGAAGAACTCGGGCACGGTGTGGTTCGACGACGTGAGCATCGATCAGATCGACGCTCACGGTAAGGTGATAAAGAGCATTCGCAAGGAGAATCTCAAATCCAGACGCGGCTGGTCCCTTTGGTCGGAGAACGGCGTTGGAAATGCGAAAAGCGAAAGCGTCGGTCATAACGATGCCCTTGCCCTGAGTATCTCCGGCACAACAGGCAACGCCAATCTCAGCGCCGAGTATCTCCAATTCCCTCTAGAGCAAGGTGCCACCTATCGCATTACGGGATGGATGAAAGGCCAGGCGATTCCGCCTGACGCAAAGTGCAATCTCAGGCTCGATCTCCTCGCCGCACGCACCCCTCTCTTCGCCTGGGATCGGTCGTTCTTAGGTTTCGAACTCGATGGTTATGTCGCTTGGGGCAAGAAGAATCAGGTTCCGCTATTCCTGGGCGAATTCGGAGCCGTGCGTCAGGCTTTCGAGGCGGATCGTGGTGGCCTACGCTGGGCAAGCGACATGCTCGATCTACTGCGCGAGCGAGGGTTGCACTTCACGTACCATGATTACCACGAAGTACACATGGGCATGTTTTACGGCGACGACACTCTACCCGATCCAGCAAACGCGAATACGCCGCTCATGCAGCTGTTCCAGGAGAAGCTCGCAACAAACTGAAAGTTGGCATCGGGTCTCCGCGTTCAGGTTCCGCGCGTCTTGGAAAACGCGAATCGGTTGTTGCGGCGATCGCGTGGAGTTGCCTTCGGAAATGATTGGGAGATGCACCCACCGCGAACACAAGGTGGGTGCATTCGGCTCAGCCATCCCAATTCGGCAAATTGGCGCCGAATTTGCGAAAACACGTGGGTGGGCGAGTGGCGCAAGCTCTACTACAGGGCAGATAAGGCTTCGTTAGCTCTGCCAAGTGTCGAGAAGTGCACGTGTTCGCCGAGCGAAATCCATTGCGCAGCTCCAAACAGCCGACCGTAATTGCTTACAACTCGAATCGCCATAATACCTATCCAGATGGGGTCGGAGCTCTGTCTCAGCCCCTCACGTTACGGGACGAATCCACCAGGTTTTGGCCGTATCGAGAACGGCCCACGAGGTCTCTGGATGCCTGCATACGAAGACGTAATTTTGGGATTAGCCAAGCGCATTCAATTGCTGCGCAAGAACCTTGGGATGACACAGGCCGCCCTCGCCAACCGAGCCGGTGTAACGGTTGAAACAGTCGCGCGGCTTGAGCGCGTGGTTCGCGCGCGAGTGTCGGCGAACTCTAATCCATCCCTTGAGACTTTGACGCGGATTGCGAACGCGCTCGAGGTTGATTTGCACGAGCTGCTCACACCAGAACCAGTCGTGCCGCGTAAGAACGATCAACTCTCGTACCTGCTCGCCAACGCAAGCCCAGTACTCATGCAGCGCCTACTGCGCGTTGCCGAGGCACTATTTCGCGAAGATCAGGAACTTACCAGGCACTCTGGCGTGTTTGCGGTCGCGCAGAAGAGTCAGGCGAGTTCTGAGTCGAGGTAGCCGAAATTCTGAAAATGTGAGAACGGCAGCCGGGTCGGGCTGCCGTTCCTGTTTTAACACATTGAACGTGCGCTCAGGACTACTGGAACTGTGGAGCGAGATGAGGCTTCAATGCTTCTAGCTTCCAGTCCTTGGGCGTCAGCCAATCGTAATTGAGGATCCCCTCGGTATCGCCCGAGTTCGGGTTCCAGCACCAGAACGTCCACGAGTAAGTCGAGCCCATATAGTTCATGAAGCTCTCGAACCAGGTGTTCGCTTTCCCACCGGCGGCGGTCGGATCCTTGATTCCAAACTCGCCGACTAAGACATGGCCTAGATTCTCTTTCATCAAGAAGCCAAAGTGATCGTCCCAAACCGCTGACAAGTTCGACGGAAAGTTGGAGGCCGTAAACCAAGTCTGCTCGAACACCTCGGGCCCGTACTCGTGGGACGAGTAGACCAGCTTATCCGGTTTGCTCAACAGGATTGGCTTATCGCGCGCGCCGGACAAGTTTCCTCCCCACCAGTAGCCGTCGGTCCCGACCTTTTCAACGCCTTCCACGATAATCAACACATCGGAGTTGACGGCCAAGATCGCGTTGCCGCACCGCTCGGCAGCGGCATTCCAGTCCGTATCTTTGACACCAGCCGCCCACGTCGCATTCCCGTGAGGTTCGTTGTCGAGGTCGAATCCAACTACGGTCCGATTGCCGCGATAGCGTTCGGCCATGAATACCCAGTCCGCGATCCACTGCTCCTCAGATGTGAAATCGCTATACCAGACCTTCTCCTCCATGTAGCCGTCGGGCTTACGCGAGTGATTGTCGAGGATGAGTTTGAGGTTGAGCTCACCCGCAGCTTCGACGACCAAATCCATCATTTCGAGCGGCGTCTTGCCCTCGAGTGGCCCATTCATCGGATCGGCTCCGTCATACGGATCGGCGCCGTAGGTGTTGACCGATGCTGCCTTGGCCCCGTCCCGTAACATCGCATTGCACCATGGAATCCGGACCGTGTTGAACCCAAGATCGTGGATCTGCTTGAGCATACTCCGGTAGTCGCGTGCCCAAAGCCCATGCGGCGAGAGATTCGAGGTCTCGAAGCCGAACCAGTTCACGCCTGTGAGCCGTGCGGGCTTGTCCGAATCATCCAGCAGCTGGCTCCCCTTCACGTGGAGGAATCCAGACGCAGACGGAGCCACGGTGCTCTTGCTAGTTCCACCACCCTGCCCAGTCGCACTACTCTTTCCGCCTTGCCCGAAGGTGTTGCTGCTGGCGCCTCCCAGTCCAGTCGCGTCCTGCCCGGTGGTCGTGCTGCCACCGTTGCCTCGCCCCGAGGAGCCTGGTTCAGAGGAGGTGTCTTTTCCGCCACCCTGCCCGACGGAGCTTTGCGATGTGCTGCCCAGCGTGTCTGAGCCGTCGTTGCCGCCCTCATGAGTTGCGGGATTGGAAACGGCAGCTCCCCCGCGTCCATTCGTCTGCCGGCTGGCGCCACCAGCACCAGCCTGAGCGTTGCTCGACTGTGCCGCATCGTTGCAGCCAACCGCAGTAGCGCCAATCAGTAGGACGCCATGCAACAGCACTCCGCCCCACAGCCTGCCACTGCACCATTTCATGCTCATGCCACCAAACTCCATATGCGATTCACGCATACTTAGGCAGTAGCACCGGTCCTAAAGGGCGCCAGATTGGGTTGGTCCGTCAGCAATCCGCAAGCGCAAGGGGCGCTGCTGCGGGTGGTGACTTGGTTCTTTTTTGACTTGGGCGGATGCTTGATCGCAACCAGGCCGTCAAGTAAACCCATGAATGTGCGCGCTTGGACGCCAATGTCGTGGCTCACTTGCAGCTGCTCTCGCGTGATCGTCGCCGGCCTGCGGTAGCCAACCCTGCAGCGGGCGGAGACGTCAAGTTCGACGGGCAAGCGTTCCGGGTCGATTCCGTGAGGCGTCAGCAATGGCCGCCGAACCTACGTTGCAGCGGCCATTGCTTCGTCGTTGCTCAGGCGACCTTTGCCGGCTCGAGTCGCGGGACTAGGAGGTGAATAACTCCGAGTGCCGTGATGTAGGCGCAGCCGGCGATAGCGAACATGATCGCGTAGGTGCCGGTATGCTCCTTGACCCAACCCGCACCGAGATTGATGCAGAATCCGCTCATTGCCCCAGCGAAACCGCCGATGCCGAACACCGACGCGACTGCTTTGCGCGGGAATAAGTCGGACGGGAGCGTCATCAGGTTTGCGGAGAAGCCCTGATGCCCTGCAGTGGCAGCCCCAACGAGGAACACGGCAACCCACTTGCCTTCAACATGGGGCGCCATTACGACCGGAACAATCGCTAGCGCACACGCCAGCATGGCCGACTTGCGTGCCTTGTTGAGCGAGAATCCCCGCGACACGAAGTACGTGCTCAACCAACCGCCGACAATCGAACCCACGTCCGCAAGGAGGTACACCACGACCATTGGTAATCCAATCGACTTGAGATCGACGGAGAACTGGTCCTTCATGAAAAGGGGGAACCAGAACAGATAGAACCACCAGACTGAGTCTGTGAGTAGCTTGCCCATTGCGAATGCAAGCGTCTGCCGATGAGGAATCAACTTGAGCCAAGGGATGTTTGGCGTTGCGGGGTCCGGGGGATCGCTCTGGATGTAGTCGAGTTCAGCTTTGGAAAGCTTAGGGTGCTCCGATGGGCGGCGATAGACGGGCAGCCAGAATGCCACCCATAGCAACCCGAGGCCGCCTGTGACGATGAAGGCCCATTGCCAGCCCCAGGTCAAAGCCAACCAAGGCACGAGCAATGGTGCGACGATCGCTCCCACATTCGAGCCCGCGTTGAACAGACCGGTGGCGAACGCTCGTTCCTTCTTTGGAAACCATTCCGCGACCGTTCGCGCTGCGCCGGGGAATCCCCCTGACTCGCCGAGCCCTAACGCGAACCGCGCCATGGCGAAGCTAACAACGCCTCGAGCAAAGGCGTGACCCATTGCCGCCAAAGACCAAGCCACCAAGTAGATAGTGTAACCGAGCCGCGCCCCAACCCGATCGATAAACCACCCGGCGAATAGGAAGCCAATCCCATATGCCAAGGTGAAGGCGCTAGCAATGTAGCCATATTGCTGGCTCGTCCAATGCAATTCGGTGCGCAGCGTTGGAGCGAGAACGCTTAGGACCGACCTGTCGACGTAGTTGATGGTCGTGGCAAAGAACAGCAGGGCGCAGATAACCCAGCGATAGTGCCCGATGGGCGATGCACGCGCTGACTGCGCTCCATTTTCAGTATTCGAAAACGATTGAGCCGAGGATTCGGAAACCATGGATGTATCTCCGGGTTGGGTTGCCTCGCGACGAGTAGAACACTCCCGCGTCCGTCAGAACTCGTGGCGTGGTGGAACGAACACCGGAACGCAGACTAGAGCGAATGGCGACGTACTGGAAGAGAAACTGTTAGGAATCGAATTCGTCGGGACGACGTTTGGGTCACAAAATTCTGCATGCGCGCGCAACACCAGCGCCGACGCATTCCGCGACGCACTAATGCTCTTCGCCGAGGCTCGCCGAGCCCGGAACTAGTCTCATTGCCGACGCCGAACACTGAGCACGCGAGGACCACCGAAGTATCGAGGGTAAGAACAGGGTCTGTGTGCCCGCCTTTGGCGTGTCGAACAGCTCAGTATCTCCTAAGCAAGCCTGAACTTGTCCCCACGGTCCGCAGTACAGGCGCTCCTATCGGGGAATTGTGAACCTCGTGCACTTTCCATTTCTGCGCCGTCTCGGCGATTGCGCGCCAGGGCGGCCTGAAGCTTGGATCGCCGGTTCTTCTGCTGGAATCAAGCGGTTTCGAGGATCCATTCGGCCCGCGGACGTTACGTGAAACGGCGGCTCAACGGAACTTGTTCCCTGTGCTTGATATCTCGTTTCCGATGAAGCGGATAGTTCCGAGACACTCCAACTGTGTGAGCTGTCGAACCGATTCCGGCTTTCCGAACCCTCCACTGTTGGGGAAGGCGGACGATAATGGGCGGGCAGCCGAGGTGCCCATCTGGGTCACAGAGCCGATGTGTGTTGTCTCTAAGCGCACGGCGGGGCATCGAATAGTGCCAGCGTTGCTTGGCGACGACAAACACGTTTTCGCCCAGCGTCAAAGACCTCGCGGCTCAGTTGCCCCTGAACCGTCATGATGTTCCATTGCACAGCTGCAAGGTCACCGGTTGCGCGCCCCCAAAGAGACTACAAGCGTCAACCGAAAGCTTCTCCACGCTCACGACTTCTACTTTGCTGCCCACCACCGCACTCGCTCTGCGAGTGCTTGCTCCTCCCAAATCCGTGCTCGCCCCGGGGCTCCGCGCGGATGGGAGGAGCGGGACCCCGTTCGGCGCGGGCGCTCAGATCATCTCACGATCACATTCGCCACTACCGCGACTCGCTGCTGGCATTCGAAAAGATCCCACCGCAGTCAACGGTGTGCGCATGTGGAATCGAGGAAAGCCTAGCCATGGAAAACGTAGGTTCGCTATCTACAAACTGAAGTTTAGTTACAGCGACTTTCAGACTGTCGCGCGTTGGTTGCGGCGCTTTGGCTCGGATGTTTCGCGCGTCTGAGCGCTCGTCGTGCTTCTTTCATCAACTCGATGATTTCGGGAAAGTGAACCGCGATGCAGCGCGAGGTTAACACACACGTCGTGAACCTCGGCCAGCCCGGAAACTAACCTGAACTCGCGTGGAGGATTGGCACGGCGCGAATGACACGTACCCTCTGCTCAAGAGGTTCGGGGTACGAGTAGCGCGATCTATCGAAATCATAAGTCCTTCGGCCCCGCCGCACGCGGCGCATTGCGCTCTAGCACTTGCCTCGTTGGGTATTCACTGCGCTCTACGGGCGGTGGTCGCCGAAGTTACACCGCAGGCCTCTGTGGAAAGCTTCAGTTCACCTCGTGCACCGCTTCAGTTCACCCAAACCCCAATTCGTTTGGCGAATTGCCTGTCCTCTCACCTGAAGAGTTTCGCGCGAAAGGACACTGAAC
>JBLNFG010001008.1:0-4546 GCA_050263495.1 Myxococcales bacterium
CGCCGCTGCTCTCATGTCCGTTGCTGCTCTCAATTCCGTCGCTGCTCGTTGCTCCACCGCCTGCGCTTGACTGCTGGCGGTCGGGACCTTCGCTGTCCGATCCCGTTGAGCTGCCGCCGACACTTGAGCCTGCTGCACTGCAATTACGTCCCACCACCTGATCTGAACTACAATTGGTTGAGACGCCAAGTAGAAGCACCAGAGTGACATTCCGCCCCATGCTGATGAGTGGTTGGCCATCCCTGATCGCGATTCGATTGGTCATGCTGGTGTGAGTGGATTGCTCGGGCGCATCTTGCCAAGAAAACGTGTCAGCGCTCTGCATCCCAATGGCAGCTCGCGCGTACGCGCGCTCCCAAGGGGGAGTTTGGCCAGGCAGAGATGAATCGCGCCCACAACACCTGCGCTTCTTGCGTGCGAGAGAGCTTGCAGGTGGCGACGATCCGCGCGGCATCCCGTTCCTTCTGCAACACGCCGATGGCAAATTTGCGCTGATGCTGTGCTAAGGAAGCGAGTGCAGCAGTCGGGTGTCCCTTCAAGATGGCTTGGTGCGCCTGACGGATCAGTCGTGTCTCTTCGGTTAATGGATCGCTCGACTGCCACGTCGAGGTCGGCTGAATCGAGCCCTCTTCTCGCAGCTCCATGGGTGCTTCTGCGACGATGGGTGCCTCCGCGACGATGGGTGCCTCCGCGACGATGGGTGCCTCTGCCACGATGGGTGCCGCTACCAAGTCCTGCGGCGCAGTCGGGATGCCGCGCGGTAATGGATGGATTGCTCCTTGCGTTTGCGCCGGCTCTGTCACCGTTACCTCGACACTGACTTCGGGACTCGAGGCTGCAGGGGGTGGTCGCGTGGAGGGCTCCCCAGTCGCGATTCGTTTCATTTGAACAGGCGTTGGGGGCCTTGAGCTTGCCCTACTGGGCCAGACCCCCGTGACCGTGTGCGGTCGAAGCACTGGTGCGACCGCGTATCCGACGCCAACCGCGCCGACCAAAACCAAAGACACGAGAACCGACTTTGCCGCTGGTAAGGCAACGAAGAGCGCCTTCATCGCTGGCAATGTTGCGTGTGCTAAGGTTGTCTTTCCAAGTAGCCCCGTTGTTCCTACGATCGCGGTCGCTGCAAGCTTCGCGTCCAATCGCGCACGCAGACGTGTCTTTGCCGTCATTGGTGGCTCGTGGCTACCCCTGGCCAGCTGCAGCAAGCGGCGAGCGTCTTTGCCTAGCGATTCCATCCAAACCTCCACCCCTCGCGCGCTTGTCGTCGAGCAACGGCTCGCTCGAACTGTCGACGTGCGTTAGCTAAGCGTTTGTATGCAGTGCTAACCGGGATGCCAATGGCCTCGGCGGCCTCCCTCATCGCAAGCTCTTCTAGTTCGACGAGCACAAACACCGTTCGACAATGCTCGTCCAACCCATCCAGTAACGTCATGAGAATCCGCGTGGCCTCGACGCGTTCAACCGTGGCAACCGGCGTTTCCTTCGCAATGTCGTCGGTGCTTTCGAGCTCTTGGTTTTGTGCGGCGCGCAAACGTTTGCGACGATAATCCCGAGCCACTAGCAGGCAGATCCCAATGACCCAAGTCCGCACTGTCGATTGGTGCCGAAAGTCATCCCACCTGCGATGCACGACGAGGAACACGTCCTGAACGGCATCTTCTACCATGGCATGAGTAATCCCGAGTCGGCGCAGGTTGCGCCAAGCCACTTCGAAGTATGCCTCGTAGGCGTCCGCTGGCGTTCGGATGTGCGCGTCCGTCTCCTGCTGTAACTTCGCGGCGCTACCAGAAGACCGTTCACCGGCGAGTGCCGCTCGTTGGCGCCTTTTGGTATCGCTGGGCGGGGCGGCTACGCCGCCGTGGGCCTCCTCGTCTTCTCGGGGTTTCACCCAGAACCCCGCGTCCGCTGCGCGGCCGCCCAGTACCGCCGTACAATCACAGCAACTGACGGCGGGACTTATGGCGAGCGGTACCCGTGCCTCTGGAGAATCACCGAAACTGACCGCGGAATCTGCGGCGAGCGTCAGTAGCGTGGGCAAGGGGACTGCGTCGGAAGGCATGGTCGGAAGGCATGAGAAACGAGGCTTGATGACTTAGTGTTGCGGCTCGTCGCGTTCTTCCACTAAAAACGCAGGCCAACGCAAAGCGCCGTGTCTATACCTAGGTAAGCCGGCCGGAGCACCTCACCTCCAGGCACAATAAGCAGAGCGGGCCGGCGAAGTGGCACGGTCAGATCGAACATTGCACTCACGTACAGTGGCGATAGCGCGCGCAATTGAAGCACCGAACCGACCCGCGCTGACGGGAAGTACACCCAGCGAGAGGCGGTGGCGTCCGCACCAAAGCCTCTGCCATGCAGAACCTGTTCCGAAAAACCGATCCGCGGGATCCATTCCAATGCTCCGCGCTGGATCACTGGGCCCGCACTGATCACAATCAATCCGAGCGTGACCCACGCCCCGCGGCTTGAATCACCAGCGAGCCCCAGTTTGCGCTCCGGCACCCATCCGACCTCGCTTTGCAGACGCCACCCTGAGCGCTCCACGTGACCACTGGCGATGACGCCCAACAGCGCTGACCGCGAAATATGGAACGGGACGTAGAGGCCAAGCCCAATGCCAAGGGACAACGAATTGGGCATCTCCGTTGGCGGGAGCTCGAAACGGCGCCGCATCAGCTTCACGTTGCTGGAAAGACGCTGCCCAGTTGTCGGCGGTAGCGCGCTCCAATTCGATTGGGGCACTACGGTCGATGTCACTTCATCCTTACGCGCAAGCTCGCCCGGCTCTGCTCCTAGCGTGATGGCAAGGATGACCACCGCAGCATCGACCACACTCTGGCATGTATCGCCGTTCAGTTCGCGCGTGTCTTGACCTGCACTTCCGAGCATCGAGAGCACTAAGTGGTAGCTCGTCCGGTGCTCGATGACGGCAATCGCATCGACCTCGTTGGTGTACCCGGAGCTTTCGCCAAGGTGCTGTGCGACGGCTCGGCGCACTTCGTCGCCCGTGGGGCAGCCCTGCACCTGCGGCCACTCGAGTTTCAGACTCGGCAGTGTAGCGCTGGGTTGGCACGGACACGCCTCGACAACGAGCAACGTCGCGGCAACCACCGTACCTCGAATGCCGCGTGCATACCTATTTCTTCGGGAACTCCCCGCTCGCGCCCCGATGAGTCGTAACACATGCCACAATGGTGAACGTCTTGCTGAGGGAATGGCCATTGCAGTAACTCGTAAGTGCGTCATGAGCCTTGCCATCGATCGGATGGTGCCGCTCGCCAAAAGTCTGGCAAGTCGGTTCAACTCGATGTTTTGCCGTCGGAGCCCGTTCCACTGGAGTTCGTGGCACGCGAGGTTCATACACTTGCAGATGCCGTTATCGTCGCACCGCTTCGGGCGACGGAGAATCAGCGCGGGGCTGCCTGCCGAGGTCAGCCGTCAGATGACGTTGAGCCGTCAGATGACCTTCTGGTGCACAAGCAGCCGCCATCCCTCGCCCTTGCCGTTACTTGGCCGTCAAAACCCCAAAATTCTGATCAGGCAGGAGCCAGGACAGGCAGCCGCAGCCAGCTCACTAACACGGAGAACTCCGCTTTCGAGGTCAACCTCGGCATGGTAGTCTTGTCTACCGTTGCGGCTCTCGATCTCTTCAGAAGGAATGCGAATTCGCAGCGTCGCCTAGTCGATGCTCGAACGCTCGTTAGCACTTAGGTCCCTTGAGGTACTGCCATGTTGAAGAAGGTTACTCACTCCGTTGTCCTTATGTTCGTCGCCAGTGGTTGTGGCGGCGCCTCGGCATCCGACAGCACGGGGACGAGCGGTGACGGCACCGTTGCCAATGTGACTGACGTCAGCACCACTGCCGCTTTACCCTCCGCGACTGGTGGCACGTACGGGAAGCACAGTTCCACTCGGACTACTGGCGACGCACCGAGCGCTAACGCGACGGGAGGTGCTCACAAGGATAGCCAGAACAGCGGCGACGCGTCTGGCGGGACGCGCGCTGTTGGAGGATCCAGTGGTGGTGAGTTTACGCGCGGAACGGGTGGCGTCGCGGCGGCAGGCGCATTCAACGGGGGTGGGTCAACGGGCGGAGGAACGGGAGAATGCGTGCCGGTGTGCTCACTATACGGTGCCCCCTGTTGCTTGTGGCAGACGTCGTGTCTTCGCCCAACGAACGGCTGCACCATCGACGTGCTAGCTGCGGCAGTCGGCACAACCTACCAGTACGACGAGCTCGAAAGCAAGGTGAGCGGTTTGCCGCCGGATCTTTCCGCGTCGATCACGGATCAGGACATTGCGTGGGCAGCGGCTGATCCCTGGCCTGCTTCGCGCATCGAAATCCACCTAACCGACGCCGCTGCCACTCGACACGCAGCGGTCTTGGACGGTGCGAAAGATGGTCGCGCATTTCGCGTTTCTTGCGCTGGGCAGAGCCTCTTCGTCGGCGTCTTTTATCTGATCTATGGTGCCGCTGCTCTAGATACTCCCGTGCTACATTTTGCCCGCGAAAATGGTGTATCTGTACTTCGACTCGGGGCATTCC
>JBLNFG010001009.1:0-3733 GCA_050263495.1 Myxococcales bacterium
TTTCAGTCGCTCCACGTGATGGACTACGAGAGACGCTTCCCGTCGCGTCACATGATCGACGGACGAGATGCGCTTCCCGTCGCTTCCCCGTCGCTCCACGTGACTGCGAGAGACGACCGTGATTGCGACGGGCAAGACAAAAGGATGGCGCGCAAGCCAAATCGGGGTACGCGCCGATGCTCGGGATTGGCGTCGAGACGAGTGTGCAAACGCCGTGCTGCGTGCGTCCGCTAAAGGTCCGCGAGGTGCACCCGCGGCTGGGTTTCCCAATCGACGGGATCGAATGCAGCTGCCGCGCTTGCAAGCCAGCGATCGGCGACACGGGCGGCTGGATGCAGCCGCGGGGAGTTTCCGCGGACGGCCTCTAGCAGGACGCGGTGATTCGGTGCTGCGGCGGGTGGTAGGCTGCGAGCCGGCGAACGACGCCGCTGCACCTGGTATGCCGTTACCCAACAAGCAAGAACTCCTAGAATCGACACGGCTACTGTGAGCCTTCGAGCCCGCATTCAAACCTCCTCGATCAGCGCCGGTAGCGGTCCGCTTTGAGTTGCAGGAACTCGCGCCACACTCACCAGACCCACTGGCGATCTTAGGGCGAGAAAGTCACGTGCAAGCCAACGAGTGCTCACACCGTTCTTGGGGCTGGCGACACCTTCGCCACACGGCTGTCGACGCCATGGTTGGTTCGCTGCGCTAGCTTCACGGAACAACGGGACCTGTCGCACGCTCGACGCACGCCGAAGGTGGGGCGGCGACCAATCAGGTTGACAGGGAGAACATGTCTTTCTCGCTAGAATCATGCTCGTGAGCACGAGGCGCAAAGATGCAATGGGCGTGCCATGACGCACGCCCATTGCGAGCTAACCTTGGTTGGCTGCTACCTATAGCGTGTAGAGGAACGCCAGTAAGTCGTTTTTCTCTCGCTGCGTCAGGTGCGTCTCGAGAACCAAGTTGAAGAATTCGACGGTGTCCTCCATCGTCAACAATCGTCCGTCGTGCAAGTACGGAGGCGAGTCTTTCAGTCCACGCAGGGTGAACGTCTTGATAGGCCCGTCGTTGCTTGCCTTTCGGCCATTGATCATCTGCGGCTCGTAGAACCTCTCCACCATCAGGTCGTGCATGGAATGGTCCGTGTAGTAGGGCGGCGCGTGGCAATTTGCGCATTGCGCTTTTCCAAAGAACAGCTGCTCACCCCGCAGTTCCTCAGCCGTGGCCGAACTGGCAATCAGGCGGCCGTCGGGGCCCAGCTTGGGCGCTGGAGGAAAGTCGAGGAGCTTCTGGAATTCGGCCATGTTTTGGACCTGCAGTCCACGATCGAGAACATTCATGCCCTTCTTCGTCGCGAGCACCGGATCTCCGTCGAAGTAAGCTGCACGCTGCTCGAACTCAGTGAAGTCTTCGACGCTCGAGAGCGCCCGTTGTGAACCAAAGGTCTGCTGAATGTTGACGCCACGCAATGAGACTGTGTCGATTCGATGGCGCAGTTCCTGCGGACGAATGTCTCCGACCAAGTGCGTCGCCGCATTCGTATGACCGTTGGCGTGACAGTCAAAGCATGCAACACCGAGGCTCGGTCGCTCCGACCGACGGTCGTCAATCGGGTTAAACTGTTGTTGAGGAAACGGGGTGAGCAAGAGTCGGAGACCGTCGAGCTGCTTCGGATTGAGGATGCACTTGAACAACTCATAATAGTTGTCGGTCGTCACCAACTGTCCCTGTGACACGTCGCCGAGATCTTGTCGGGTTGTCAGGTAAATCGGCGGTGGAAATTCGGGCAGGAATAGGTCAGGGATGTCGAAATCCAGGTCAAACCGCGTCAAGTCACGTCCTGTTTGCCTAAGGACCTCTTCAATCTGAAAGTGAGGGAACACCATCCCACCTTCGGGTTGCTTTGGATGGGGCAAGGGATAGAAGCCGAGTGGTAGCAGATTCTGTTGCTTGATCTGATCCGCGTCCATCGCAGCTAGAAGGTCCCAATCCGCCCCCTGCGGAAGGCGCACGCGTACGCCGGTCTGTACGGGTTTACCTCGGGCCATCTTCACGGTCGCAGAGGGTCTATCCGATAAGTCGTACCGCGCATCTAGCAATCCCAACTGCCGTTCCATCGCGATCGGTTTTTCGGCGATCTTCGCCGCGCGAAGAGCGGCGAAATCGACGTGTTGGTCTCCTCCGCCGTTCATATCTCCGCAGCTTGCTGGCGGGGGTGGCGAGTTGGGTGGAGCATCAGGCGTTGGGTTGAGCGGAGCGTCAACGATCCGTCCCGTTGCCTGTCCATTCGAGTTCGGGTCCGCACTACATGCCACCCCGAATAGCCCCGACATCAGCAGAAAACACCATCTGCGCATAGCCCTCTTCCTCCCTGTTAAAGCAACAGCTCTGGCGCGCCCGAATGCACCGGCTGTGCCTAAAAGCCCTGTATGACACGAAGGTTCACGTGCCTTGTTCAGTGCTCCTGCTCGCTCTGCCTTGACGTCCGCTCGTTGTGGTGGTGCCCCTGGAGGCGATGGGGCACAGTCAGAACAGAAGGCAGCCGGAGCTAATGCAGTATCGTAAGCGCACGATCCTGATCGCTTTCAGGGGAGCTCCACCTGGGCGACAGCTCGAACGGTGATCTCGCAGCAGCTCACCTTAATAGTTGGCGCGCGCAGGCGTTCGCTTCGACCAAAGCGTCTCGAGCAACTTTGCCCCAGCGAGACCAGATGGATCTGGGCTCACTAGCAGTTCTTCGGAATGAACTCCGCGATTTGCTCACCGCGCAAATTTCGGTTCACCCGCGTACCTTTCCGTCTAACGCTTCAGGCCCGATCCCAATTCCCAATAGAAACCGAGCCGTTTTCATTGACGGGCTCCTGTGTGGCCAGAGCTAGAGACTACGCCTTCATCGAACATGCCGAGGGTGCTGCGCTCCTCGGTCGCCCTAGCGGAAAGGCAGTGTGGCAGAAATGCTGCGCCCCCTGCTTAGTGAACATTCATACCGCTTGCTGCCGCGAGAAACGGAGTACCCGCAAGCAATTCGTGTGTAGGCATTTGCCCGCGCATACCCGCTGCTTCAAGCTCGACGGATTCAAGCGGTGCCCAAAAAGTGGAATTGAATCAGCTTGCTCCGGCGCGGTACACTCGTTGCGAGTGGCCGAGTAAGCGTCGGGAACTGATGGATGACTGAACGTAACGAGATGCCGTTGCAGAATGAGCCTTTGGAGAGCCGGGCGGCAGCGCTGGAGAGCCAGTCTTTGAAAGGGATATCACCCTTATCGAGCCTGGAGGACCATACCCTTAACCCAAAGAGTCATGCCGCAGTCGCGCGACAGAGTGAGGATTGGGCGGAAGTCTATCAAATGACTCCAGTCCCGCTGCTCACGCTTTCTGTGTCGGGGATCGTGATAAGAGCTAATCGTTCCGCATGCGAACTATTGGCGCAACCGGAAGTAGTCCTACGCGGGTGCCCGTTTCTCCAGCTGATATGTCCGCAAGATCGAGTGAGTTTGCAGGAGCGGATCTGGACCTCTGGTTCGGCTACGGAGCGGTTTGAAACTCAACTTGTGCTTCCAGCCGACGAATTGGTTCCGGTGCAGGTCTGGCTACGTCGCTCGCTGGCGTCCCCAGGAGGCCATCACCTCACGTTGCTCGATTTAAGGGATCGCGAACGGCTTATCTCAGCGGAGCGAAGCGCTCGCGCCGCGAGCGAGGCACGCGACCAATTCATAGCAATGCTAAGCCATGAGCTTCGCACTCC
>JBLNFG010001010.1:0-3268 GCA_050263495.1 Myxococcales bacterium
ATCTCCCTCAATGCTGCAGCCGTATCTTCCAGGATACGGGTCAGGTTGCCCCCGACCTGAAGCCCAATCAGAAGTCCGAGCAAGGCCAGCTCGAGAGAGGGACTCTTAACGCGGCCTCCCATGTTGAGCAGCGCTTGATCGACGCTGTTTCCGAGTCGGAGCTCTTGCAGTGCTAGGCCAAGTTCCTCCCGCGTAGGACTCTCGACGAGCGACTGAGTGTAACCGAGTGCGTTACCGATGCTCGGTGTAGCCCTCAAGGAATTCGCGAGAGTGAGGAGCAGGCCATCGACCTGCTTATCGATCTTCGCCAGTCGCTGTTTTCGTAGCTGTTCGAGGTAGACGACGGGCGCCACGAGCGCAACCGGAAGCCCCAAGTAGAGTCTTGGATCATCGATGCCGACACAGAGTAGTCCCGCCAATTCGAGGCAGAAGAGCTGTCCAACGACAATCCATTGTCCGCGCATGGGCATCAACATGCCGTGGAGCTTGCGATCGAGATACGCGATATAGCGCAAGTAGTAGCGGTGCGGCGCCGACTCGGGATCGGCTGCGACCACATAGGCCAACGCGAACGCAGTGCCAAAGAATAGCCCAAGCACGCCCCACTTCATGAGCGTCATAGGTACGGCTCCCCCGGCTGAATCAAACCGCGCACCATGAACTCCGTCAAAAAGCTTGGTAAGCGACCCGTTGCGGTGAATTGACCCTGCACCTTACCGTCTGTCCCAGTACTAGTTCGCGTGAACTCGTAGATTGGATGAAGCTCGAATTCTCCGTCTGGATCAAGGCCACAGAGCTCGGAAATGGCGGTCACCTTGCGGCTGCCGTCGGAAAGGCGTGACTGCTGGACGATCAGGTGAACGCTGGACGCAATCTGCTCGCGGATCGCCCGTGCCGGCAGATCGACCCCTGCCATGAGGGATAGGGTTTCCAAGCGTGCCAGCGCTTCCGCAGGCGAGTTGGCGTGGGTGGTGGTGAGCGAACCGTCGTGGCCGGTGTTCATTGCCTGCAACATGTCGAGTGCCTCGCCTCCGCGGCATTCCCCCACCACGATGCGATCGGGCCGCATTCGGAGTGCGTTCTTGACGAGATCGCGAATGGTGTAACTACCAGTTCCCTCGAGATTCGGTGGACGGGTCTCGAGCGAAACGATGTGCGGCTGGGACAACTGAAGTTCGGCCGCATCCTCGATCGTGACGATGCGCTCATCGGACGGGATTGCGGCCGACAGCACGTTGAGCAGCGTCGTTTTACCGCTACCGGTACCGCCGGAGATGACGATATTGCGTTTAGCTACGACACTGCGCGTTAGGAATCGCCCCATGGCTTGAGTCAGCGCACCAAAGGCGTAGAGCTTGTCCAGCGTGAGCGGCACCTTGCTGAATGTTCGGATCGTGATGCACGAGCCGCGTAAGGCGAGCGGCGCAATGATGGCGTTCACCCGCGAGCCGTCGCGTAGACGCGCATCAACGAGTGGTGAGGATTCGTCAATGCGACGGCCAAGTGGGGTGACGATGCGTTCGATGACCGCGCGCACGCGTTCATCATCCGTGAAGCGATTCTCTGCCTGCACAAGCTTCCCCGAACGTTCCACGTAGATGGTTTCGGGATCGATTACCATGATTTCCGTAACGCTAGGATCGGCGAGGAGATCCTCGAGCGGACCGAGTCCAAGGGCCTCGTCTGCCATGTCACCGACCAGGCGATCGCTGTCTGTGCCCGAAGGCAACTGCGACCGCATCCCTGCAACGATACGGTGCAGCGCGGCCAAGACTCTTGGCCGCAATGCGACGTCATCGAGGCGTTTCGGATCGAGCGCGACCAAATCCAGATGCCGAAGCAGCTGGCGGTGAATCTCACGGCGCAATTGTGCCTGCTCGGACATCATGGCCTCGGCAACTGCGCGTTGATTGGTGTTTGCCGAATCCGCTGGGTCGCCCATTTTTGCGCACAGTTGCCCATTGCTAGCAGCCCCGCACGACGTGGTGCCTTCTGGAACGATTGCATCCGCCGCTGGTCGAGAGCCTGACTCCGCGCTCCATTCCTGTGCAAGACGTACGTAAATCGTATGCATGCCCAAAGAAATAGGAGTTCCGTACGGCACATCGGCCGCCTCACGGTGAAGCACTCGCTCTCCGGCTAAGGTGCCGTTGGTTGAGACGTCCTCCACGCGAAGCGTTTGCTCGCCCGGATAGAACAAAACATGCCGTCGCGAGATGTGATCGTCGGCGAGACACAGACTGCAGCTCGCATCTCGACCAACCGAGACGACTTCGCTATCCGCTCGGTGCTCTACGCGTTTCTGTCCATAGGGTTCCTCGATGAGTATTTCCAGGTTCACGCTGACCTCCACACGGATGTTCGCGTCATTTCTTGCCTCCGAGTGCAATCGGTCCACTCGGGCCGCCACGTGGCACCGCGCGGGGTTCGGGGCGCACGCGTCCCGTGAACAATGCATTCGCATTCACATCGGGAGCGTCTGATTGCACGGCGGGATCACTGGTGTTACGCACGGCCACCGAGAGGCGTCCCTTTTCGACGGCCAGGCTCAGAAGCTGCGTCTCCGCAAGACTCAAGCTTAGGGTTAGGACGCGTTCAGCGCGCATGGGATTACCGCCGCCGCGCACGTCGACGCTCGTTGGCGCCGCGCCGGTCTCCTGTCCCACTGCAAGGACCAAGATGCGCTGGAGCAAGACCATCGAGGACTGATCGCGGGGATCTTTGGAGTCAAGACTGGTGATGATCAGATCCACGTAGTCACCAGGGCGAATCAGCGCGTTGCCTGGTGCATCATCCGCCCCTGCAGCGTGCACCGTGACGCCCCGTTTACCAGGCTGCACGAGCGAGCTGAGATCCCGCTCCTCGGTGGTAATCGCGAGATCGGTCCAGAGCAGCGTCTGCGGCGGGGTCAAGGCTGTAGTAGCTTGCAAACCGAGGACTTTAGCTTTCTCGACCGCTTTGACGGCTCGATCTTCGACGTAAGCCAACGGGACACTCCGTGTAGCAAGCATCTCGTCAGTGATGACGGCACCACGCTCCACGGGTTTCACCAGCGTAAGCAGGTCCACGCGTTCGCCGCCGGACATGGTCTGTTCAAAACGTCGAAGATAGACCACGAGCAGCGCGGTAGTGCAGGCAGCGAGGAAGAGCGCAATCGCGAGGGCGCGACGGTTCATGGTGTCTCCTTCGTGTTGATTCCGACGTAGCCGGGGTTGCTTAGCTCGAGCAAGGAGACGCAGAGGCGATTGCTCGCGGTTGGGCTCGTGCT
>JBLNFG010001011.1:0-2744 GCA_050263495.1 Myxococcales bacterium
GACCAATGGAACAAGTTGCACTCGGGATAAAGCTTAGGTCTTCGTGCAGGCAACAAGTGCCCGGAGCGCCGCCGGTTGCGATTGCATCAACCACGACCACCTGCTGCACGTCCAAGAACGCATCGAGCGTCGATAGCCCAAACTCGGCGGCGAACACGACTTCTACCTGGCTGGTGTCCAAGGACGACTCGAGTATTCGGCCAATTGCTGCGGCCAACCCGTCGTCGTGACAAAGCTCGTTCCCAACGCACACGACCCGCTTTCGCTGTTTCATCTATCGCGTACCCGATTTCAGAACGCGCGCTGCGCGATCGCGCGGATCGGTGAGACGGTGAAGGGTCGCTGTGACGATTCTATTGACGCTGTCCTCTTCGGGACTACCGTTGCCGAGGATTGCAACGGTCATGACGTCCTCGTCCAAAGCAAAGAATCGGTAGTACGCGATCGTACCGTTGCGGTCTTGCATGGAAAACTGAGTCACCTCTGCGAGCTGAAGTAGTTCGCGCGCTTGGGAGCTGAAGCGCTCAGCTTCACCGGCCAGTGCCGCAAGCACTTCAGAATCATGGGTGCTGCCAAGAGATGCCACCACGAACCCGCGATGGTCAGCCACCACTGCGCTCCGCGCTTCTGCCTGCAACGCCGCTTGCTGCAGTTCTGCCTCGAGATTGCCGGCTTCGACTCCCAACTCCTCTTGATACGATTCCGTATTCAAAGCATAGGCCCCCGAGTGCAGCGGGGCCTTGTACAAACGAAGCCTCAGTCGTTCGATTTCGGCACGAGCCAAATCCGCATCCAGTCGATTGTGCTGCAGATCGGCGATTCGCGAATAGAGTTCCTCGCGTTCCCGATCTCGCGCTTCGGCATCTTCCAGCCGACGCTCGAGCAGATTCTTGTCGACAAGTGCGCTGCGGAGCTCCTGCTTGAGCTTGTCGAGTTCGCGGGTGGCGCCCGCATCCCGTTCCAGTTCGCGTACCCTAGCGCTCAGGCTGGCGCGTTCCTCGCGCAGTTGCTTGAGCTCGTCTTCAACCACCTCTGCCCGCGCCAATCTCAGGTCCATCCCGCCGCTGTCGCCACTCAGACTGGAGGTTGGCGCCTGATCGAACGGCGTGAAAACCCACTTGCGCTCCAACACACGCGCAGCCTGGTGTTCGTTCTGGATCTCGATGCTCAGTCCCGAAACCGTCATCGCAAGTTGCGAACGTTCCTGCTCCCATGCCCCGGTTTGGGCCTCAAGCGTGCGTCGCGTCGCATCTACCTCGTGGTGGAGCCGGGCAAGTTCAGCCCGAGCGGCCTTCAAATCTTGTTCCAACTCACCAGCGTGCGACTTCGTGACAGCGAGTTCGAGCCGCACCGAAGCAAGCTCGTCAGCAAGCCGATGCTGCTCGGACTCGACAATCTGCCGCGACTTGGCAATCTCGACCAGCTTGTCATTGGCACGGCGCAGTTGACGCGCACTGCTCTGCGCGTCTTCCAGGTGTCTGAGTGCCTCTGTCTTTGAGCGTCCGAGCTCCGTGGTGAGATCTGCGATTTCACGTGAACGCTCGCTGAGCAGGACCATGATTCGAGAGCGATGCTCGGTGACAGCAACCAGCTGCTGCTGCAGGCCCTCAATTTCTGCCTTCGCTACTGCGAGTTCGGTCGAATCATGGTCCATGGTGCCTCAGACCAGCCGACTACACGGCCTTCGCGAGTTCGGCGCAAGCCCGTCTCAGCTCGATGAACACGAGCCCAAGCTTTGCGTCCTTGGTCGTCAGAACAACGAGTACTGAATCCTGGCCGACGGCGTTCAGAACGACGTAGCCCTTGTCGCTGCGTACGTACGTCTGTTCCATCATTGCACCCATCAACTCGCTCGAGATGCGCTCACCAACGCCGAGCATGGCCGCGGCCATACCTGATACCAGCTCTTCATCAATCTCCGAGGGCAAGACTGAAGCGATGACAAACCCATCGATGCTTACGACCGACGCCCCAATGATGTCCGGTGACGCCGAGCGAAGCCCCCTCAAAACCTCTTGAATCCGTTCGGTTCGCGATGCCATCTCTACCTCTTGAGTTCAGTGACTCTAAAGTGAATTCTCTTCAGTCTCTCAGCATGAGTGTAAGCGTACAAGGGCAGTCGGTGCCACCCTCTCCAACCGAATAATTGTGGTTTGAGAACGCCCCCACCAACCCAGCCCAGTACTCATGGAAGAGAGAACAGACCAGTGCTTGGCCCGGCTTCACTCCGCCAGCCTCACATACGTGTACTAGCGCACAGTGCTGGAACCGAATCTTGATTGGGTTGTCGTTGTCGGCAACCTCGTATGAGTAGTCGAACGCGCCTCTAAACCGGTGCTGCAAGCGGGTCAGCACTTCCGCTGTGCCTCTCCCTTCATACATCTCCGGCATGTGCTCCGCTGCGAGTCGACCGGCTTTGCGCCCGACAGCCTTCTGCCCACGACCCATTGTTTCCGTAATGGAGTCTGTGAGACCGGTGAGGCGCACGGCGACGTCGCGGATTGCCATCTTCCAGTCGTCCGCGGAAATCTCTTGTTGGATCGGCGTTCTGCGCAAGAACTTCGCCACAAAGGCCATGTTCTCTTCAATGCGATAGAACGGTCGTTGTCTCTGCACATCCTTCACCTCGAGGCATCTCGAAGGACAAGATGATTCGCACGAGGTGCATCCGATGCAGTTCGCGGGCCTCGCCGCAACTGCGACCCCTTGATCGTCCAAATCGAAGACCTTGGTGGGGCACACGT
>JBLNFG010001012.1:0-3788 GCA_050263495.1 Myxococcales bacterium
ATGGCGCAGTTGGGTACCGGACGCGACGATAGAAGGGCGCAAGCCGCTTCCTCGCGAGATGCCCATTCGACGCCCCACCCGAGACTTCAACGATCTGCGACGCGGATTGGGCAATGGCGAACTCGTGGTATTCGGGGCATTGACAACACCGGACTTGAACAACGCCTTGCAGCTAGCGAACAGCGGAATTCTGAACGCGGTCGCCATCGAACGCGAGCACGGCACCTGGTGTACCGAGGAAGCGGTTAGACACATCGACGCACTGCGAGAGCACACGAGTGTCATCGTGCGCCTATGCAGTGCCCTTGATCCAGAAGTGGGAACCTTCGTCCGCTCGGGGGTTGCGGCACTGATAGCCACAGCGGTACTCAATGTGGACGAAGCCCGACACTTTCTCGACGCGGTTCAGAAGGCGAACATCGAGACCTACGGAAACGACGCTCAACGGAAGTGGGCGGTTCCCGTAATCATGATGGAAACCGAAGGTGCGGCCAACGACGCGCAACCGATCGTCGCCATGCTCAGAGAGCACCAAGGGGTGTGCCACCCCGGTCCGCTGGATCTATCCGCGTCTCTCGGGGCGGCATGGGGAACAGAAAAGTACGAGTCGACGCTCAGAAAAATCGAAAGCGCCGCCAAAGCTGCGGGAGTGCCGCTGGCGGGTGTATTCAACACGCTCAAAGAGGCCTTGGATCATGGTCTTGGCATGGTGCTGGCCCCCGTCGGTATGGACGCTGGCGCGCTCAACACGGGCATTGTTGGGACCAACCCACTCGAGTCGTTGAGAAACGACAACTCGGCATGATCGAATGGACACGCGCGCAGGGGCCCTTCATGGGTGGCATGAACCGCCATAGGGCAAACAGACTGTGTGCGACGCTAGAGATCCTTGATACGTTAAGTGACTCCCAAGAAACCTTCAGGAGACGAGCAGAACATGACTGAAGAAATGACCCGAGCGGTGGTGTCGCGGTGGTTTGGTGCACTCGATGCCGGTGACGTAGAGACTGCGATGGCATGTCTGGATGATAACGTCCGCTGGATCAACAGCCCCGCCGAGAACGGAAGAATTGGCGGGGTTCCCGGCCTGAGCGCGATCGTTCCGTGGCTGGGGGACTTCTCCAAAAAGGCCGAAGTGCTGGCGACATTCAAGCCATGGGGCGAGTTACAGGAGCGAGTCCAATACGAACGTCTCAACACGATGTTCAAAGACGATCAGGCATTGGTGCTTGTCCACGAGGCTGCCCGTATCAAGGCGACCGGCTTGGTATACGACATCGAGTTCGTTCAGCGCATTCGGGTTGCCAACAACCTGATTGTCATGCTGAAAGCATATTGGGACACCTCTAAGGCAGTCGCTGCGTTCCGGGGTGACATGCCAGCACGGTTATTGGCCGCAGCAAAGTACGGTAACACTGACGAAGCGGAGCTCGTCCTTCCGTTTGGAGCGAATCCGAACCAAGTTGATCCCATCAGTACGGAGTCCGTCTTGATGATGGCCGCGGAAGGCGGCCACATTGAGATGGTGAAGGCACTCCTTTCCCATGGAGCGGAGCCAAACCTGATTAGTCGTAAATCAGGCAACACCGCTCTTCACTGTGCGTGTCGAACCGGAAAATTGGTTTCAGCTAAAGCACTTGTCAATGCCGGCGCGTTTGTCAATCTTCAGCGCCCAACAACTGGCGAAACGCCTCTGCACGAGGCACTAAGACACGGCTTTCCACAATGCGCCGAATTCCTGATCGAGGCCGGTGCGAACAAGGACATCGTCGCATTCGACGGAAGGCGCGCCGCTGACGTCGCGCCAGAGATCCTGGGACCGAATGCAACAAACTTAGCTGGACTCAACTAAGCCGGCGGAGCTTGAAATAGGCACCCTATGGGGTGGTCAGATCTTGGCTCGGGGGGACTCCGAACTTACGCGCGTACTCGCGACTGAACTGGCTTGAGCTTTCATACCCGACCTCGTAGGCGGCGGTTGTGACCGAGGCGCCGCCTGTCTTCAGGATCCGTCGCGCCTCGAGCAATCGAAGCTCCTTCTGGTATTGCAACGGTGTCGTTGAGGTGATCGTCTTGAAGTGCTTGTGAAATGCCGACGCGCTCATTCCCACGCGCCGGGCGAGATCCGGAATCGCGATTGGCAAGCGTACGTCACCGCGGATATGGCCAATTGCGCGGGCGATGGCGCTTGCGTTGCTGTCATGACGAATGAGACTGCGCAGCATTCCGCCAAACGGAGCCACGAGCAAGCGGTAGTGGATTTCCTGGGAGATGAGCGGCCCGAGTACCTTCGCGTCTGCAGGCGAGTCGGCCAGCGCCAAGTATCGACGCAAGGCGTCAAGCAGTCCTGGATCTGCCTTGTGTGTTACCGCTGCGCGCGCGCTCTCGCTGTCGAGTGCTGAGTCAGCGACCTCGTCGTAGAGCTTGCTGATGGTGCCAACGTCCACCTTGAGGACCAGAGCCAAGTACGGCGCCCTGGTGACTCTAGACCGCACGGGCAGGTCGTTACTCACGAGGAGGCACTCCCCCGGGCCGAACGCCAACGTCCGTTCTCCGATCGAGACCTGCTTCCTGCCCTGGAGGATCAGGCACAGGACCGGCTCGTACAGCGAAGCCTCGAACGAACTCGGGGAATCCTGCCGCAGGAGCAGGAGACCGCCCATCGGCTGTGTAGCGGCTTTTGCGTGAGCGCTTTCGACCGCCGAAACACGGTGGGAAAGTTCGATAAGTCTTTCCAGCGAATGCTTCGCCATCCGGTGGACGTCCGAGAAGAGTCCGCGTGGGACCGAGCGCATTCTGCCGGCTTGTGTAGGATTAGGCAAGCAGTTTGGAGGAACTGGCAGGCAATGCGGCCTGGTGATGGGTATCGTCTCTAGACGTCGATTTCGAAGGAGGAGCGAATGATGACCCGCACACTGACAGCAGACGTCAAAATCCCATACCTTGGCTTTGGTACATACCTCATTCCAAACGATGCAGCTGCCGCAGCGGTCAGCGAGGCCATTCGTGCCGGCTACCGACACATCGACACCGCGGAGGGCTATCAGAATGAATTGGGCGTCGGCGAGGGAATCAAGCGGACGCTCGAATCAGAGCGGCTGGCGAGAGCCGATCTCTTCGTCACGACGAAGCTCTGGCCCGGGAACCCAGCGTGGGGACAACCAGCAAAAACCACCGAATCTACCGTGACCTCGCTCGATGAGAGCCTTAAACGGCTGGGGTTGGATTACGTGGATCTCTACTTGATCCATGCGCCATTCGAACGCAGCCAGAGATTGGCCCAGTGGCGTGGACTGGTCGAGCTGAAGCGGCAAGGAAAGGCGCGAGCGATCGGCGTCAGCAACTTCAGCATCAAGCATATCGAGGAGCTGAAGGCAGAGGGTTTACCCATGCCGGAAGCCAACCAGATCGAACTCCATCCGTGGTCACAGAAGCCCGAACTGGTTCGATATCTCAACGATAACGCGATCACACCCATCGCTTACAGCAGCCTGGTTCCACTCTCCACTTGGAGAGCCGCCGAGGGGCAGGCTAGCGCCAAGACGGACCAGATGAAGTCCGACGGCGAGCAGTCGAACGCTCCATTCAAGCTGATGGCAAAGAAGTATGGCGTAAGCGAGTCCCAGATCCTGCTGCGTTGGGCCGTTCAGAAGGGATATCCGGTGCTTCCAAAGAGCACGAACCCGGACCGCATTCGGAAGAACGCCGACATCTTCGGCTTCAAAATCGACGATCAGGACATGGCCTCGATTGAGAAGATGGACCGTGGTGACGGGGTCGCATGGCCC
>JBLNFG010001013.1:0-13614 GCA_050263495.1 Myxococcales bacterium
CGAGGAGTACGAGACGTTCAAACGCCACCCGACGTATGGGCGGGACATCCTTGACCCTATCAAGTTTCTGAAACCGGTGATTCCTGGCGTTTATCTGCACCACGAGCGTTGGGATGGTCGCGGCTACCCGCTCGGAATCAAGAAGCAGGAGATCCCGCTGATTGCGCGCGTTATCGCCGTAGCCGACACGTACGATGCCATGACGAGTGATCGCGCTTACCGGCGCGCCGTGCCACACGAGGTGACGATCGCGGAGATCGAGCACTTTGCCGGCTCGCAGTTCGATCCCGAGATCGCGGCCACGTTCGTCGCGCAGATCGAGCGAATTCGCGAGGAGCTGCATAGCGAGGGGTTTCGCATCCCCGAGTAAGCGCTATAAGGCAGTCGATCTCAGGTATCAGCCCACCGCGGCTCTGCGCGCCGATTTTTCAGTGGACTAACGAAATTTCGCCCTCGGGCTCGTTTTGGGGCCGGGGCCCCAAAACCCACAGAAACAAAAATATCGGAACCAGGCTCGCACCCCTTCGGGTGTTCACCGGGCTCCGGTGGCTGGCATGCGAAGCGTACAGGTTGCCGACCTAGCAGGATGGATGAGAGAGCATGTCCTGTTCGGCTGGAAGAAGCCCGCTAGTTAGGAGCGATCAGCTATCACGATCAGGTAGACGAATATGAATCGGCTCGCAGAGCCGCAGTCGGCTGATAGCTGACGCCTGATACCTGATGGCCAGCGAAACCACTGAGAAGACATTCGGCCAAAACGGGCAAACAGCGAAGTCCCAAAGAGATTGATGGAAAATTCTCGTCACCTTCATGCACGTTGGCTTGGACGTCAGCGTTACGAGCCTGTCCTCGCTCTCCAGCGACAATTGTTCCAGGAACGCCAAGCGGGCCGTGTCGAAGACACGGTGCTGTTCGTCGAGCACGAGTCAGTGATTACGATGGGGCGCGGAACCAAACCTCAGCATCTGCTCGCGTCGCGTGAGCTATTGGCAAACCTGGGCGTAGATTTGGCGGATATCGACCGCGGCGGTGACGTTACTCTGCACGCCCCGGGGCAGCTGGTGTGTTACCCAATCGTCGATCTTCGACCCGATCGCTGCGATGTACGGCGCTACGTCAATGCCCTCTCGGAAGCCATGCGCCGAACGATCAACGACTATCAACTCGACGCCGGCAATATCGATGGAATGGTGGGGCTCTGGGTCGACACGGAATCAAAATCGACTTGGCCGGGCCAGGCTAACGCGAAAAGCATCGCCAAGATTGGCGCAATCGGGGTGCGGATCTCGCGCTGGGTCACGATGCACGGCTATGCCCTCAATCTGTCGACTAACCTAAGCCAATTCCAACTGATTGTGCCGTGCGGGATTGCGGCCCACCCCGTCACCTCCGTCGAAGCGCTCACGGGCGAGGCCATCCGTGTCGAGACCGCAGTTCCACGTGCCTTCACTCACCTGTGCGCGGCGCTCGAGTTCAACGCCGGAACGTTCCGAGACGAATCCAATCGGCATCTCGAATAGTCGCAAGGACGTTCCGAGACGAATCCAATCGGCATCTCGACTATTCCTCTACCTCGCCAGACTCGCTCGACTTCTGCATGCGCATGAGTTCATCGTCCGTGAGATAGAGTGCTGACCCGTTCTGCTTGGCGCCGGGACTCGCCGAGGGACTCTCCGCAGGCCCGGCCGCGGGCGGTGGAGCCGAAGGGGCCGCGCTCGCCGACGGCTCGTTCTCGCTACCTTCCTCTTCGAATCCTTCCGAGGCAGGCTCAGCCGAGCCAGCCGCCGCCGCAACGCTCTTCGGGAGCGCCGGCAACTCAATCGCATCAAGCTGGGCGTCGTACTGCGCCTTGTGCTGAAGGAATACTTCCCGTTCGTCACTGGGCAGGACCCGCAAAGCGTCGAGGTTGAGTGACAATGGATCGATGAATTTACCGTCTTTCTTGATCGTAAAGTGAAGGTGCGGGCCCGTTGAGCGCCCCGTGGACCCCACGTAACCAAGGGTTTGCAGGCGCTTCACTTTGTCGCCTACCTTCAGGCCTTCGGCGAATCGCGACATGTGCGCGTATCCACTCTCGTAGCCACTGGCGTGTTGGACGCGTACGAAGTTGCCGGTGGGCCCGCCCCAGCCGATGAAGGTAATGGTGCCAAAGGACGTAGCCCCAATAGGAACACCCATCGCGGCACCGAAATCGACCCCCGTATGCGGCATCACCTTGTGCAGTACCGGATGCATTCGATGCATGTTGAAGCGGCTGGTCACTGGCGCGTTCGGGATCGGGGTGCGCCAGCCACCCTCGTACGGTGCGCGCGCCGTCTCGTCGAAGAAGCCGCGCGACTTGGCACCGTTGAAGAAATAGACGCGAAGGCGCTTCTTCTCTGCGGGGAAGAGAATCTCGAGCGCTTCAATTCCTGCGTAGCGCGCGAACTCGCCGAGCGCAGTCACCTCCTGAGCAATGACGCGCACGCGACTCCCTCGCTCGATCTCTTCGAGTGACAGGTGTCCAATCAAAGCCTCACGCATCGAGCGCAACAGTTGCGGTTCGAATGCACCTTCCGTCACTGACCGCTCCAAACCCGACTCGCGCACGAGGAATGAACCCGTGACGCGCTCGCGCTTGACCCTGAGATCAAGCTTTTCCGCGACGAGCAAACCATTAGCGGATTCTTTAGCCTGAAAGACCTCTTCCGGGCCCGTAATGTACTCGAACGCCTTGATGCGCTTGGAACTGCGATCAATTGCCGCCGCGAACCGATCGCTGCGCGCACAGTTGTTGAGCGGACGCACCTTTTCGAACGCGACCAAGAGGCGATACGCCTCCTTGAGCGGCACGCCAGCCTTCTCCACTGCCTTCAGAAAGGGCTCGAATCCGATCTGGCCTTCAACGACTCGCAACTGCGGGTCATTCGCGGAGTCCTTGATACGATAGGGACCTGGAACCTTCGCCCGCGCACGTTTCTTGGCTTCGGGCGCTTTCTCTTCCACGCTCGGGGCGCGCGCCGAAGCTGCGGGCGTTTCCGACGCGACTGGCTCCCCGGGCAGTTCCGCGCGGTCAAGTCGCATGGCGATTGCAATGATCGTCGCAACGACCAAGACGCCCATGGCAGCGCCGAACACGGCCACCAGGCGCGGAGACATTGGGGATTTCGGAGGCGGCGGGAGTGAATTTCCACGCGGCCGCGACAGTAGGCCCGCCCCAACTTGATCCAACTCGAGATCTCGAGAGCGTCGCGGCTGCGACTCATCCTCGACGAGCCCTTCGAAGTCGATGCGAGGAGCTCGCGAAGCATTCTCGCCAGGTTGCGAGTCGGACTGGCTCGTGCGCTCGGCTCCGGACGGAGCGGCACGCGGACTTGGCAGACTCGGGAGGTCAGGCTCGACAGGTGGCGTCGGCACGCCGTCCCCCGTTGGAGTACTGGACTTGGCCTCCAATGCTTCAGAACCGGGAACCGTGGGCGGTACAGGGGCCAGAGGTTGCAACTGCGGAACGGCAGGGTCCACCGATCCAATCGGCACGCCTAGTTCAACACTTGGCTCGAGTTCGCCGTCTTCGCGCACGTCGGGATCGACAATCCGCCCGATGTGAAGTGAGGCATCTGAACCTGCCGAGGACACCGACCGGACCTAGCAGCGTGGCCGATCGACCGCAAGCCGCATCACGGAACAGGTGCTCAGGCCCGGCAGCGGTCTGCCCCTGCCGGATTAGCCCAAAGCTAAGAATTCGAGCACAATCCATCGCAGATGGACGACCATGGCCGCCAGCTCCTGCTGCTTGGACGCGAACACTTCGACCGCGGAGAGTACGAGAAAGCGGAGTATCTGCTGCGCCAGTTGATGCCCAAGGCAGAGCGCTTTGCCGATGTTCACCACATGTTGGGGATCATTGCTCATCACGCCGGCGACTTCAAACAAGCCGAGCAGCACTTCGAGAAGGCAATCCAAATCAATCCGAGTTACACCGAAGCGCAGCTCAACCTGGTGGTGACGTATAACGAGCTCGGCAACTACGACGCCGCACGACGCCTGTACGCGTTGATTCGCTCTCGCACGCAAGAGCAGAAGGTGGATCGCCTAGTGAGAGGTCGAATCTCGAATCTGCACGCTCAGGTTTCTCAGGCTTACCTCGACGCGGGAATGCTACTCGACGCTGCGAGCGAGTTGGAGAAGGCAGTCCAACTCTCCCCCGAGTTCGTGGACCTAAGAGTCCGGCTCGGATTACTTTACCGGGATCTAGGGGAGCTCACCCGCGCGCGTTCCGAGCTCGAAACCGCGCGCAATACCAATCCTAAGTACGTTCATGCGCACTTGTCGCTCGGAACGCTGTTGCTTGGCGCTGGCGAGTTGGAAGCGGCACGACGGGAATTCGAGGCAGTGCTGGCCATTGAACCCGAGCACAAGATGGCCGCCACCTATCTCCGACTCGTGCGTTCCCCGCTCCGGACTTCGCCTCCGCCGAGCGCGCCCCCGACGGAATGAACAGGGTGATGCCCCGATCCGCCGCGGATGCGATTGCGAAAACCGTCGCGCGCTATCGCAGCTCGCGTCCCAAGGACCGCTACTACGTGCGCAGCAAGCTGCACACCGATCCACTCACGCCACAGCTTGCAACGCTTGAATTTGGTTTAGGTGACTTGGTGGACGTCGGCTGCGGCCGTGGGCAGTTCGGACTGCTCTTGTTCGAACTTGGACGTGTCCGGTCGTTGTTCGGCTATGACTGGGATGCGGAGAAGGTTGCGACGGCAGCCGTGGCGGCTGCTGGCGACGGCAAATTCCAGGTGGCAGACCTACGCGAACCACCGATTGCATCAGCGGACACGATCCTCCTTTTCGATGTACTGCAGTACCTGTCCGTCAGTGACCAACGTCGCTTGCTCGAGCGGTTGGTGACGTCATTGCGACCAGGGGGAAGAATCCTGGTGCGGAGTGCCGACCGCAGTCACGGTTGGCAAGCCCACTTCTCGCAAGGTCTCGAGCGGGTGGCTCGCGCGCTCAAGCTTAACCTGAGCAGCACTCTCGTGTTTCGGCCCGCGACGGATCTGAAATCGGATTTGACGCAGTTGGGGCTCGTCGTGACCGAAGCCGCAGGTGGCGCGTCTTCTTTGCTCGACAACCGACTGCTCATAGGCCAACGCACGTTCTAGTCAAACGACTCTGGACCCACTCGTAAGTCAGGGGTCCTAGCCGTTCCATTTCTCCTCGGCGCGCTGATCTAGCAGCAGCCCGTCGTGGCTGGAGAAAAATGGTCGTCTGATGCTGAGCGTGATCACGAACGTTGCGCCCCCGCCCTTGCGATCTTCGACCCAGGCGCTGCCTCCATGGGATTCGGCGATGTGTTTCACCAACGCAAGGCCAATGCCACTGCCGCGAATGCGTTGGTTCCGGGTGTTCTTGCCGCGCACGAAGCGCTCGAAGACGCGCCGCTTCTCGTCGTCCGCAATGCCCGGACCTTCATCGCTCACACGAATTGCGACCTGCGCGTCTTCGGACCGCACTTGGACGCGCACCACTTTCCCATCTGCGGCGTACTTCAACGCGTTGTCGACCAGGTTGATGACGGCGATTTCGACCGCCCGCTCGTCCATCGAGACAACCAGAGCGGTCGCCGAGAGATCTTGCTCGACAGCCACCCCTTCCCGCTCAGCACGCACCCGGCAGGCTTCGACGGCACGCGCCACCACTTCATTCACGTTGGCGCTACTGAATTGATAGGCGGCCTTGCCTCGTTCGACCTTGGCAAAATCGAGCACGTTCTCGATCAAGGCCGCCAGACGTTCGCTTTCACTCACGATGATGCGTAGGTACTCGTCGCGTTTGGCACTGTTCTCGACGCGCCCGCTTTGCAAGAGTTCGCTAAACATTCGCACCAGCGACAGCGGCGTCTTCAACTCATGCGAGACGTTGGCAACGAAGTCGCTCTTCAGATTAGCGAGCTTACGCTCACGTGCACCCGCCACGAGAATCACGATCGATCCGGCAATGACCACCAATCCGGACAGCCCGACAAGCACCATCTCCAGCACGTGTCGACGCGCCACGGCGGCGGCTAAGTCCTGTGCCGAGGTCATCATGACGTTCAAGCGCCACTTGTATAGAGTCGTTTCAAACTGGCGACCTAGAGTCAGCCCTTCCCGCCCGAGTGGCTTACCGTAAACGATGTGACCATCGACATCCACGACGTTGATACGGCTCGTCTGATCGCTCTCGGGATAAAGCTCGGGAAAGACGTGCTCGATGATGGCTGCAACGTCGTGCCAAGCGACCACGAGATACGATTGGCCTTTGCTTTGACGACGCCAATAGCTCACGAGGTACGTATCGCCGTCCAGAATGCGATGGAGGTGGCGCAGCTCGCCCTGCGGCTGCGCATCCAATTTCATCTCTGGCAGCAGAGCGAAGATCAGCAACCGACGAAAGCGCTCGTCTTCTAGTCCGGGAAAGCGCGACGCAAACCCAACGATTTCGCGATCGGCCGAGTCCAGAGCAATGAGGAATGCCGCTCGGATCGTGGGCGTTTGCACCCGCGCCACACTGAGCCAGTCGGCCGCGAACCGGGACACGTCGTCGAGTACAATCGTGGATGCCACGACGTTGTCCTGATCGATAATCCGTTTCTCTAGACGATCGGCTTTTTCGTTGGCGAGCAAGAATGTGGCCTCGAGCACCGATTGCTCGCGCAACTTCTCCAATTGAAAGCTGTTCCTGAAGGTAATTCCGTCGAGAACGAGCACGGCAATCACAAACGCCGGCAGCAGAAGGAATGTCAGCAGACGCTGGCGTGGACTGGACTCGGCCATAGACGAACGGTGCGCACTCTACCGTCATGTTCGAAGGGGTGGCAGCCGAACCACAAGCCAGCCCCAATTTCAGCCGGAAGCCAGTGTATTTGGCCAGAGCCAGAGCGTGATCGGGCCAAGTCGAGCGACGATCCGCGGTGCACCTGGCCCACGCAGGTGGCCCGTCATACGATCTTTCAGCTAGGCTGGGCGCCGTGGACGACATCCGCCTGACCGAAGTCGAAGTGCGTTACACTTACCTCGAACGACTGGTCGAAGACCTAAGTAAGGTACTGCATGACCAGCAACGCCTGATTGATTCACTCTCAACCCGTGTCGACCGGATTGAATCCCTGATTGCTGATGCAATGAATCAGTCCAGCGAGCAACCGCCCCACGAGAAGCCGCCACACTACTGATCGCGTTCCGCAATCAAGATCGGTGAAGCAGTCGGCGAACACGATTCGGGATCAGAGCAGAGGTACCACTGGAATTGCCATGAAAGTCGACCAATCAACTGCCGCTGGTGTAGCGGACCCGGGGCAGCGGCGTGCTAGGGGGATGCTTCGGCAATTGCTCACCCGGATGCGAGCCCCGGAACGACTCGGGCAACTCGCGCAACTCGAACCGGCTCTGTACGCGTTGGTCGCCGGCAGCGTTACGCTCTGCGTTGCGCGGAAATTCTACACGTCGGAATTCTGGCAGCTCAACCATGCCGTTGCTTGGGCACTCGGGGACACGTTCGATCCGACGAATCGTGAAGCGTTGCCCAAGATCTGGTCCGCTCCCTTGGATGACGTATTCATCCATTTCGACTTCGCGCGATCCGCCGCTCGCGGCATGCCGTTTCAGTGGATTGACGGCAATGGCTATAGTAGCGGCGGCACCAGTCTTCTTTATCCCCTGGTATTGGCGCTTGGACTGCTCCTTGGCTTTCGCGGGCTGACCCTGATGCACTTTGCGGCAATCGTCGCGACGACCAGCGTGTTTGCACTGCTCTTGGGGCTCCGGGCAGCGGTTGCGCGACTGCCTCGCGCGACCAGCTACCTACTGCCGTTTGGTGTTCTCTCGGTCGGCGCCCTGGATTGGTCCCTATTCAGCGGCATGGAAGTCGCGTTTTTCATGGCCATGTGGCTCACCGGCTTCTTGGCGTGGAACGCTCTGGTCCACGCCATCGAGGCCGATTCTGGGGCGCGCACGGACACGCCAGAGCGCTTCAACCAACCCATAAATCTCGCGAATGCGCGAGCGTCGCTGATCCCGGCACAGCTCGGTTTAGCCGCAGCAAGCTGGTTGATTGCCGCCACCAGACCCGAGGCAGCGTCAGCTATCGCCGTTCTTGGGCTGGACGCCGCATTCCGCGTCTGGCGACGGCGCGGAGCGCGGAGCGCGATCGTCACGCTTTGTGCCGCGGGTGTGCCTGGTGCGCTCGTGCTCATCACGCAAGCTGCAGTCAATCGCTGGTACACGGGCGACTCAGCTGCGGCGGGCGCAATCGTCAAATTGGAGATGAACAATCCGTTGTTGACGCGTGCGCAGGTCATCGACGCCTACTGGTTCCATCTCAAGTACCAGGTAATGCGCGTCACGGAGTATCACTTTGCCAATAACGCCTGGACTGGTTGGCTCGTCTGGATTGCGGCTGCAATTGCCTTGATCTCGCCTGTAACACGCCGTTATGCCGCGGTCCTATGGTTGTCACTGATCGGGTGGCTCCTGACCGTTTCCCTGAACGGCCAGGTTCGGTGGCAGAACGAGCGCTACACCATGCCGGCAGTCGCGTGGCTGCTGATCGCGGCCTCGCTCGGGCTCGCCAGCACGTTTGCTTATGCCTGGAACACGCGGCAACGTTGGTGGGCGCGCCTCGGTGTGCCAGTCCTTGGTGCGGCACTGGCAATCGTATTCGCGTGGGGCAGTCGTTCTACGATGCGTGATCAACGTTGGTTCTTCGGTCGCGCATCCCGCAACATTTTCGACCAACACGTTCAGACGGGTCACTTGTTGCGCGCTGGTTTGCGCCCGCAGCCGCACCGTGTGCTTGTCGGTGACGCAGGCGCAATCACGTACGTCTCGGATCTTCCGGGGCTCGATATCATTGGGCTCGGGGGAACCTTTCGATTGCCGTTCGCGCGCGCCTCACAATGGGGAGTCGGGGCTTCGGTGGAATTGATCCAACACCTACCCATGCACGAACGCCCAGATACCATGGCCATCTACCCGGGATGGTGGAATGATCTCCCGCTCTGGTTTGGATCCGAACTAGCTGCGCGAGTCCCCGTGCGTGGCAATGTCATCTGCGGCGGTGCCACCAAGGTTGTCTATCGCACGGATTTTACGTCACTCGATGACGCGGAGCGACCGCTCTCGGTGCGCCCCGACGAACGCGTGGCTGACTATCTCGACTTTGCGGATCTCGTGAGTGAGCGCGAGCATCAATTCGAACTCAATCAGCGCGCTGCGGGTTTCGTCGAGATGAAGAAGCTTGCTCATCCCGAGAATCCTGAACGCGATCTCTGGGATGCGGGGCGCATCCTTAGCCCGGGGCTGGTTGAACGATTCGAGCTGAGAGGCATCGACCCGAACCACCCCGCACAACTGTTGTTCCGAGTAGCGCCGGCTGGTCCAGCGAAGTTCGTCATCGAATCAGGGTCACGATCCTTGGGCGAGGTTCAGCTCGAGCCAAGTGACGTCTGGGTAGAGGTGTCCCTCGATGTGCCGAGCAATGTTGTCACGCAGGACATGCCGATTGCCCTGCGCGCAGTTGAAGGCGGGCCGACGCTGTACTTCCTTTGGGTGCTTCAGGGCGCCACGAGGTAGTCGTGGGCACGGTAGGGTTCCCACCTGATGCGGTTGCATGGTGCGCATTGCTTGCGGCGCTGGGCTGGTTGCTCGCTAGCCGAAGCGCCGCATGCCAGGTTCGGCTGACTAAGCTTGTTGATGGGCACTTTACGCGCATCGTCACCGCAATTGCGCTGATCGCAGGTGCGTGCTCGCTCGGCTACGTGCACTACTACTTGGGTGGAGCACCTCGCATTATCGACGCGACGGCGTACTACCAACAAGCCAGGAGCTTTGCCGAAGGTCACTTCACGTTGCCGGTGTTCGAGCCCACGAGCGCAGTTCGCGGCCGATTCCTCTACTACGATCCGACGCACCATACGCTCGCGGTGTTGTTCCCGCCTGGCTATGCCGCGGTGCTGTCGTTGGGGTTCCTTTTGGGTTCCCCTTTCATGGTCGGAGCAGCACTTGCTGCGGCACTGGTGTGGAGCACCTCGGCACTTGCGATGCAGCTCTATCGCCGCAAGGATGCGGCCGTGCTCGCGGCGATATTCAGCCTGATCACGGTTGGGCTTCGCTACCATACTGCCGATACGATGGCGCACGGGCTCGTAGCCTTACTCGTCGCGACGGCTATCCTCGGAACACTGCGCGACGATCTGCCTAGTGCCGTACTCGCGGGGTTCTCGCTAGGATGGCTGCTTGCCACGCGACCCGTAACGTTGGTCGCAGTTGGCCCTATTTGCGCCTGCTATGCACTATTCGAACGGCGGCCCATTCGTTGGCTCGCGCTGTGTGCGGTTGCACTGATCCCAGGCACCTTGCTCTGGTTGTCGTATCAACGCGCCACCACGGGGTCATTCCTACTTCCGACCCAACTCGCGTATTATTCGGTCGCGGATGGCCCACCCGGCTGTTTTCGTTACGGCTTTGGCAAGGGGATTGGGTGCCTGTTCGAGCATGGAACCTACGTCGAAAAGCGGCTGCCCAATGGTTACGGACTACTGCAAGCATTGAAGGTGACTCTGCTCCGATTGCGCTGGCACAGTCTCGACGTTCATAATCTCGAGCCTTTGGTCTTGGGCGTCGCGGTCGCGGCGCGGTACGCCCTTCGGAAACGCGCTCCCCGTCTGCTCGTACTCGCGGTGCTAGGGGTCATGCTTGCCTATGTGCCGTTCTACTTCGACGGCAGCTATCCGGGCGGCGGGGCTCGGCTTTTCGTCGACGTGATTCCGCTCGAGCATGTCCTCTGTGCGGGTTGGCTCGTCCAAACGCGGTGGACGCACGCGTTCGTCGCGTGTTCCTTAGCTGGGTTCGCGGTCCACGCTTCATTCGAGCACGCGCATCTGCGCGACCGCGACGGCGGACGGCCCATGTTCGAGAGATCGGCGCTCAGCGCGGCAGGCGTCGAGAATGGTTTGGTATTCGTCGACACGGACCACGGCTTTTTTCTTGGTCACGATCCGCGTGCACGCGATCCTAAGCGCGATCCCGTGGTACTGCGTCATCACCACGACGCGCATGATCGTGTAGCGTGGGAACGTTTGGGTAGGCCAACCACGTACCACTACGACTTCGATCCGCTAAAGCGCGTTGCTCAGCCACGGATCTCCGTGATTACGCCGAAGGAGCTCTTGGCGCGTTCTCGGTTCGAAGCAGAGACACAGTGGCCAGCTCTTAGCGTCGATAGGGGTTGGGTTCGTCCCGTATTCCCACCAAACGATTGCTGTTCCGCGCGGCGCGGGCTCGCCCTAAATGCTGCATCGGACGGCGTACGCGCCGAACTGGCAGTCTACTCGGAGTACGCGGGTCCGATGGAACTGGAGCTCGGGTTGGTTGCTCAACAGAGCGGCGCGCAGCGAATCGTCGTCCAGGTTGGGGATCGAACCCATGTCATCGAACGCGACGCACTAGCCCATGAATGCTTCCAGGAGACACTCCAAACCACCCTGCCATCAGTAGGGGAACATCCATTGGTTATCGAAGCCGGGGTGCACGGCATTGTCGTCGACTTCTGGACGCTGCGACCGTCCTCTTCTCTTGGTCCGCCGCGCGCAAAGAGCACGGTCGTCGAGCCAATCCTCGATCGCTCCGAAACGGCACCGGCGATGGGTGGTCCTTGAACTGTTCCGTGTCGCGGCAACCGTCCCTTTGCCACCGCTCGAGCCGCGTTGGAAGCAACGATGCTGCGGCGCTGATCCTTTTTTTGCCTCAATTGGCTCGATCGAAGCGCGGCGACCCGCCGCCAATCGTGTCGCCTCTCGGGTGTTTGGGTCGACCGGGGACCTGCGTGACGCGTGACGATCTTTCTGTCATTGTCAGTTCTCGAAAACAACCTGCGCCGTACCATCGATCGGTTCCGCCCACCTCAGGGTGTCCGCCTCGAACGGGGACACACCGTAACGGCAACTTTACAAAACTGGAGGATGCCCGCGCTGTCGTCGCGACAATTGTCCCTCCGCCGCACGCTTTGGCTTGCGTTTACGCCGCAATCGCGGCATTGAGGACGCTCCGTTTCGCGAGCAGCGAGCCCGGGTTTCGACCGGTCTTGTGCAGTTCGTGTTTGGTTGTTGCTGAGGCACTCCGTGTTCAGTAGCTGGAAGACGCCTTGTGCGAAATGTATCGTCTCATTGCATGGACGATCCACGGTGCTCGTGCGTGAGCCGCTCTGGGCGCCTGCTTGTTGGAAAAGGATGACGCGAAGGCGTTCTGGCGGCCCAACCAGATCTCGCCGAGGCGTGCTGCCACGAAGGCCCTTCCCACCGAATCCCCGAATGCATGGGGTTGGCGCTTGTCTGGGCCATTCACTCCGGCGAGCGGACCACAGCGCCTCGCCTCGCAACAAATTGCGGCGTATTCGGTTACAATTCGTATCATCGAGAAGAAGAAGTCGGAAGCATTGCCCGCCACGAGGGCAATGTCTCCAACTCGTTTCATCTTTGATGAGCTGCATTTCACCCGATTGAACACTATGCAACCGGGTAGAATACAACTATCGTCTAGTAGGAGGTGCATGTCATGCTCTATCGATCGCGACCGCTAATGGTCGCTCTAATCTCGTCAGCTCTTGCCTCAGCGTTCATTTTCGCCTGTAGCAGTGAAGAAGAAGAACCAAACGAACCTGGCGTTGGTGGCACGAGCTCAACCGCTGCAGGGTCGACCTCTAAAGGTGGAGGCACGGCCAAAGGTGGCACGACGGGAGTCGGCAATGGCGGCACCACGACCGGCAAGGGTGGAAGCGCACCCACCAGCACGGCAGCTAACGGCGGCAGCTCGCCAGGCGCGGGCGGATCTGGAGTCGGCGGATCGGTGGGTCCCGTTGCGGGCAACGCAGGTCGCGGCTCAAACAATCAGAGCTCGTGCGTTCAGGGTGTGAACACCGGGGACAACTGCAACGCGTCGATTGATACGACCGAGTGTGTCCGCAGCACGCGAACCTGCACCTGCTCAGCGCAGACCCAGAAGTGGGCCTGCACGCCCAACGGAGTTGGCGGAGCAGGGAACGGCGGAAACAGCGGCCGTGGCGGCAGTGCTGGGGCACCGGCAAACATTGCTGGTAACGCAGGACTCGCAGGCTTCGCTGGCGCTGGGTTGCCCGTCGCCGCCAGCTGCCGGCGCAATACGGCGTGCAGCACTGAGGGTCAGTGGTGTGACAAGACTACGTCCGGCGACCCACGCACGTGCACGTGCACGAGTGGAAGCTGGGCGTGCGTTAGCGTCCCATGAGGCCGTAGAAGCCTAAATTTTGCGCAGTAAGCTGGGCGCGGTGTCTGAGTCGATCTCAGCGCCGCGCCTTTCTCATTTGGATGAGAAGGATCGGCGCGCAATCGGGAGGTTCGACTGCGCTGTTGGTAACTAAGTCGTAAAGGTCCCCGTCGACACTTGCACGGCTCCGTCGCCACTCGACGATGAAACGACGAATCCGTCGCCACGCGACGACGGCTCGCTCGACGACACGACGGCTCGCTCGACGACACGACGGCTCGCTCGACGACACGACGGCTCGCTCGACGACACGACGGCTCGCTCGACGACACGACGGCTCGCTCGACGACACGACGGC
>JBLNFG010001014.1:0-4757 GCA_050263495.1 Myxococcales bacterium
TCCGGGCTCTGCTTTTACCACCTTCGAGTAAGCCTGCCGCCCCGGCGCCCTTGCTGCGATCACGTGCTCACCCGGATCCACTGGTACGGCTTGCCCGAGACTCGCTGTGCCTAGCTCGACGCCGTTACGCGTAATTCGAAGCCCCTCCGGAGCAACCGATGAAAGATTGATTACCAGTCGAGCAAGCCGCGGTTCAACGCGCTCCGCGCGGCGCTGGGCAATCTGTGCACGCCGAGCTTGTCCGGCTTGGTTTGCCGCAGACTGTGCAGCCCGGTACGTGGACCAGGCGCTTGCATCCTTTCCAATTCTTTCGTAGCAGAAGCCCAAGTAGAGCAGCGTACCAATTGCAGGATCCAGTCGCTGACTCTCTTCTAGTTTGAGACACGCATCCCGATACTGCTTCTTATCGAGCAGCTGCTTTCCACGGGTGAACAGATCTTCGGCGGCTGCGCTCGTCTCGGAGCCGCGCTGGCCCAGAGCCGGTAAGCTTTGCGAGGACACGGCGAGCGCGACAGCAATGCTCAGCCACTGCGATCGAGCCGTCCACACTGAATGTTTACGAGCCGTCATCTCCGACCGCCCCAATCCGGCGTGACGCTACCATCAGACTCGTTGCCCGCCGGTGCAGGATTGCTGGGCGCTGAAGCGGGGTCGCTCGGTGCAGGCGGAGGGTTGTTGATGGGAGGGGTGGGTGCTGCGTTGTCCACCGATGGTGCGGGGACGCTGTTGGCCATAGGGGGAGTCACGGGCGCATTGGGTATGGTTGGATCGGAGACTGTATCGAGCGTTGTGTTCGGAGCGGCGCTCGACACTTGGAACTTTCTCTGCTTGATGGGAGGTGAACCCTTCAACGCCGGTTGTCGCAGACGTGCCATCTGTTGCCGCGCTAGAAGAGGTACTTTGCCCGTATTCGACCGGACGTCGTCCTTCGCTTTTTCCGCAGGTTTGGCCCCGCCATTGTCTGTTTCCGAGGCGTCCTCGACGGGGTGGGCGGTTGTCTCAGAAGGCGAACGCTTTCTCTCTGACACCGATTCAACCCCGGTTGTCTCGGAAACCGGGGGCGCGCCGACGGAAACGTTTTGTCCTAAGTTGGGCTCTGAATACGTGCGCGCTATCTCGGTGACGAACACCGGCGTTGGTGCGGTCATGAGTTCCCGGATCAAGGGCGCCTTTCCTGTGCGGTAATCAGACCATCTCCACCACGTCCCGGCGAGTCCCCCGGTCACCAGCAGCAGCAGGGCTGGGGCGGTCCGACGTAGCAGCGGCGGAAGCCGGAAACGTCGCGTTAGCGGTCGGACGCGCGTCTGTTCGCCCCAAGCCGTGCTCGTTCGCCCACCCAGGTAACCAACGCTGCCTGCGCCATTGATCCCGGCGCGATCATTCTGCGGCAGATCGTTGCGCACGAGATGATAAACGCGGCTCATCGCCGGTCTGCCAATCTCGGGAAGCAGCTTCGCGAGCGCCTCTCCCAATTCGAGCACACTCTGATAACGCTCCGCCGGATCCTTGCGCAGGCAACGTTCCACGATGGCATCCACGGCAGGGGGCGTCGACGGCACTAGAGCACGAACCGACGGGGTTGGGTCGGTTGCCACCCGCACGCAGACCTCGTTCAGCGTCGCGCCAGACCACGCCGCTTTCCCGGTCAAACATTCATACAAAATCGTGCCGAGAGCCCAAATATCGGCGCGGTGATCCGCTGCGTGTGCACCGCGCATCTGTTCGGGAGGCATATAAACCGGGGTGCCCATCACGGCAGATGCTGCGGTCGCTTTGAGTTCAGTCTCCGCATCCACCAGTTTGGAGATGCCAAAATCGAGCACCTTGATGCAAGGGCACCCATACACGTCGCGCGTCACGAACAGATTACCGGGCTTGAGATCGCGGTGCACAATGCCGTTGCTGTGGGCCTCGGCTACCGCTTCAATCGCCTGCAGCAGCAGATCGATCGTTTCCTCGAGCGGTAATGCTCCCCGTTCGGCAAGCATGTGCTCCAAGTCGCAACCTTCCAGATACTCCAGCACCAAGAACAGGAGACCTTCGTCACTTTTCCCGAAGTCGATGACCCGCGCCACGTGCGGGCTCCGAAGTCGGGCGGCTGCCTGCCCCTCACGTAGGAATCGCGTTACCATCTCTGACTGTTCCGCCAGATTGGGATGCATCAACTTGATCGCGACTCGCTGCCCGAGTTGCAGATGGCGTGCAGCAAAGACCGACCCCATTCCCCCAACGCCGAGGCAGAGCTCGACCTGATACTTGTCGAAAAGCAAGTCGCCTTGGGCGAACTGACACATGGTCATGGGTTGGGCACGTCCAGGTGCAAACGCCGTGCTCGGGTCGGGCCAACGGTTCCCTGGAGTCGGCTGCCGCGTTCGCAGTTCTCACATTGGGCTTGTCACTGATGTGATCGAACCTTCACTATGCCGCGTCCCGGGGGGCTCGCATTGTGCCTGTTCACTGATACGAGCGAACGTTCCGCTCACGACGCGGTCCCGCAAGCTTGCCACAGAGTAGCCATCCTCCCCGCGTCGCGCGGACCATTGGTAAGCCCCCACAGTACGATCTCGAATGCCAAATATGCTGTTCGCGATTACTCGCAGTCGCGTCCGAAACAAGTTTCATAGCCTGTCTGGACGTCGTGTGGGCCGACAATCGAAGCGAGCAGCAGAAGAGTACGGAACGTCGACCTAGCGGGTTCCGCTCCGTATCGGCTCGAAGAAGTCCGTCAATTCTTCAACTGATAACCAGTCGTAACGATCCACCATACGAGCGATAGCAGAGCGATCAGGAGCCCCACGACAAGTGCCACGCTGATACCAATCGCAACATCGGAAACGCCGAAGAAGGTCCAGCGAAAGGCGCTGATGAGATACACGACGGGGTTCAGCAAGACAATCTTTTGCCAGGTGGTCGGCAGCATGTCGATCGAGTAGAAGGCGCCACCCAGGAAGGTCAACGGCGTTACAATCAGCATCGGCACGAACTGTAGATGCTCGAACCCCTTTGCCCAGATGCCGATGACAAAGCCCAGCATGCAAAACGTGGAGGCCGTGAGCAGCAGAAACATCAGCATGTACCAAGGATGCTCAATTCGAATCGGCACAGAGCAGGTTGCCGTTGCCAGAATGATCAGCCCTAACGTCATTGACTTGGTGGCAGCGGCACCAACATAGCCGAGGACCATTTCTAACGGTGAAATCGGTGCAGATAGCAGCTCGTAGATGGTGCCGGTGAATTTGGGGAAGTAGATACCGAGCGAGGCGTTCGAGATGCTTTCGGTCAATAGAGAGAGCATGATTAAGCCCGGAACGATGAATGCACCGTACGGGATGCCGTTCACGGTGGACATGCGCGAACCGATCGCCGAACCAAACACGATGAAGTAGAGCGACGTAGTGATAACAGGGGTAATGATGCTTTGGATTGCCGTGCGCATGAAGCGAGCCATTTCGAAGCGATAGATCGCCCAGACGCCGTACCGATTGAAAGCTGTGCGATTCATGCTTGTACTCGATTCCGATCCTTGACCAGGCTGAGGAAGATCTCTTCCAATGAGCTCTCGCGAGTGCGGAGGTCCTTCAGGCTAATGTTCAAGTCGCTCAAGCGGCGCAGCAGCGGCGCGATATACGCGTGACCGTCGTGAGCGTCGAAGCTGAAGACGAGCTCGCTGCCGCCCTGATCGAGGGCGAGCGCGAAAGACGCAAGTTCTGGCGGAATTTCTCGAATCGGTTCCTGTAAGTGCATGCGCAATTCGCGCTTGCCCAACTTCCTCATCAAGGCAGATTTCTGCTCGACCAAGATCAATTCGCCCTTCGAGATAATCCCGATGCGGTCTGCCATCTCCTCGGCTTCTTCGATGTAGTGTGTGGTAAGGATAATCGTCACGCCCTTATCTCGAAGGCTCCGTACCAACGCCCACATGTCACGCCGCAGATCGACGTCGACACCAGCTGTGGGTTCGTCCAAAAACAAGATCTCGGGTTCGTGGGAGAGCGCTTTCGCTATCATCACGCGCCGCTTCATGCCGCCCGAGAGTCGCATAATCTTCTCCGTGTGTTTGTCCCAAAGCGACAAACTGCGCAGCAGCTGCTCGATATACGGCTTGTTCGGTTCGCGACCAAAGAGGCCGCGACTGAAGGTCACTGTCGAAATTACGCTTTCGAACGCATCCGTCGCGAGCTCCTGAGGGACTAATCCGATCTTGGAACGGGTAATTCGGTAGTCTCGGCGGATGTCGTATCCATCTACAGTCACGGTCCCAGTGCTTGGTACCACGATCCCGCAAACAACATTGATCAAAGTGGTTTTGCCCGCACCGTTCGGGCCAAGGAGAGCGAAAATCTCGCCCTTCTCGATGCTCAGGTTAATCTCCTTCAGAGCAACCAGGCCAGTTGAATAACTCTTAGTCAAATCGCTAACCGTTAGGACCGGGCTCATCACGCCCCAGACTAGCGCATTAGACGCCTATGATGTCCTCGGCGCGACAAAGTCGGTGGCTCAAAATCCTGTCCCTAGGTGTCTTGGGGTCGGGGCCCCAAAACGCAGAGAAGGCGGCGTACCGCGGCAACGAGAATACTTCGTTCGGAACCTAGCTCGGCAACGCCACACCAAACGCGAAAACGCCGACGATCACTCGACGGTTGGAGTCCTTGGGCCACAGGCCTTCGGTCGCGCCGAAGGCCCGCACACACATCGACCAGATCGAGCCCGCCGGTTGTGAGCAGAGATCTAGATCTAGTTCCGACAAATGGGCGGAC
>JBLNFG010001015.1:0-7281 GCA_050263495.1 Myxococcales bacterium
GAAACCGCGGGGCTACCCACGCGAATGTTGGGATTGCTCGTGAGCGTCGGCCAAAGCGCGACCGCGTCGGCCACGGTCATGTTGGATTGGTCCTTCTTGTTCGGTTCGTTGAAACCCAGCACCGTAGTGTAACCGGCGTTGCCAATCGCCTTGATCGCTGCCGCTACGTCACCACCGCCCCAGACCATTGGAACAAAGTAAGGGTCGGCACAGTCCGTGGACTTTGGCGTGGTGCCCCAGTTGTAACACCATGTTGCGTCCAAAGCTGCTATCTGGCTTGCTGGGGAGTTCGCAACCCCCTTGTACGGAGTCTCAGGCGTGACGTCCGGTGTGCCCTCAGCACACGTTGCCTCGACCGCAAGCTGTTTCGTGGTGCGAGAGCACGGATCACCGAACGCGCTGTTGGTAGCAGGCACTGTGCAGCTTCTGCGGCGCGTACACAGCGACTCAACGGTCGCCTTACTCGACGTGGCCTCGCAACTGCCCACGAGGAAACCTCCGCAAGTCCCGGTTGGAGTGCCGTAGCTGGCGAAAACGACGGAGTCGATCACCTGCCCAGCTGGGCAGCTCAAGGCCACGCTCGCGTCTTCGGCAGCCGTTCCACACACGTTCTTTCCACCGGTGCTCGTTGCCCCACCGGTGCTTCGGCTGCTAGCTGTGGTTGGTGTTCCTCCGTCGCTCGTGGCGCCACCTCGGACAGAGGTTCCCCCTGCTTGGCTTGCACCACCTCTCGCGCTTGTACGTTCCTTGGTTCCTCCAGAAGTCGACGTGCGGCTGAGGCTGCCGAGGACGCTTCCTCCGCTGCTCGAGGAGCCACCCGCATCTGCGCCAACACCGCCGGTCGCACCGAAGTCACCGCCGATGGCAGTGCTAGCTTGGCTCGCCGCAACGCGACCGCCATTCGTCGGCGTTGTGCCGACGTTGGCGTTGCCACCTTGCGCCGAGTTCACGCCAGTTGATTGTGCGCTGCTCGTATTTCGGGGGGCGCTACCGCCATTTGACGATCCGCCGCCAACGCCCGATTGATCCTCTCCCTTGCTGCTTTCGGAGCAAGCTTGAACGCAACCGACACCCAGCAGAATCACGAGCACCGAAATGGAGGGGGAGCGCATCACCACTAAGATTCCACACTTTGCTGCGTCCACCAGCGGAGGCGCTCCCGATCCACCGCTGCCCAACCCAGGGTCGGGCGACGTGTTGCGTACAGATTCGAAATTTCCGCAGACGCCAGACGACAGGGTGCCCCGCCTACGGTGGCTTACCGAAGAGTGACTCGACACAAGGTCAACCTCCATCCAGACACGCGCAGGCTGCGAAGCAACCGACCCGAAGAAGACTCGTGCGGGTGCGGAATTCCACGCAGGCCATGGTGCTCAGCGGAGCTCGACAGGCGCAGCAGGCGGCCAGTGTTTGCCGCATAACACTCGCAACCGCCAGGCGGGTGCGCTAGATGCGCAGGCGATCTGAGTGCGCTAAAACGTCAAGCGCAGCGAGAGTGACGGGTCGAATCCGAACCTTACTCCGAAGGTCTTGCGGGATTCTCCGCCGTATGCTGCGCCGTCTTCGAGTTCAAAGTGCGCCTGAGACTTGGACCATCCGATTCGCAGAAACGTGGCCGTGACTCGAAGCCAAAGCTGCGGCAGGAGCATGCGTTCGACGACGAACGCGGACGCGGTACCAACGCTCGTGGTTGAGGGCGTGGCCCATGACATGGCGGTGGTCGTCGTCCCCCGGCGGTCAAGCTCCCGGGATAATAGAGGCCCGTGCTCGCCCGTCCGATGTAGACCGAGTGAGCCATACCCACTTCGACCGGTGCTTTCGGATTCGCAATCCAGCGCAAGCCGAGTCCCAAAGCAAAGGATCTCGCGTAGCTTGCCTTCTCTTGGTTCGGGTAGCGATTGCGAACGTAGGATGCTTCGGGTTGCACCAGTACGAAGAGTCCGTTCGTCAAACGACGTTCTAGAAACGTGATCGCGGTCGGCGCGGAGATAGAGGTCATTCCCACTGTTCCGAGCGGCGTGTATCCTGATGTACCTGCGGGACTGGGACTCACTTCCAACGCCAGAGGCGTTGCGAAAGTCCAACCAATGCCAGCCCCAACCGACCAATCTTGGTTCTGGTTGGCGTCACTCGACGCGTGCGTTTCGGAAATTCGCGGAGCCTCGTTCGTGCTTAGGGTCAAGGTTTGAGACGGTGTTCAGAATTACGGAAGTCATTGGTGATCTGGCTTTTTGCCCACACTCAGGGGAATGCCACACAGCGCGTTTCCTGCAAATGGCTGTGCGTGCCAGCATAACAACGAAGTCGCGGGCAGATTCTGTTCGGCACGGGTAGCGGGTCGTGGTACTTTTGCCCAATGCTTACTTGGCGTGGGTACAGTATTGGACTGAGCGTTTGTCTGTACAGTGTGGGGTGTGCACAAAGTTCGCCGCATCTGCTCCATCATCCCAATCGCGCAGGGCGCTTTGATGGTTACGTTGGCTACAGTTTGCCAATCCAACCGGCGCGTGCGCGGATCATCGTCGCGCCAACCGAATCCACGAATCCGACGCCCATTGCCCATGAGCTTAGCTCAAACACCGGTGTCCTCGTTCCCGAGCTATTCCCCTCGTACATCGCATACGTGTACGATCCCAAGCTGTACGGGAGTGTTGGCTTGACCGATCACCTGACGCTGGTCGGCGAAGCAGGCTGGCATCGCATCGGCCTTGCTGCGAACTACTTCACACGCACGGAAGGGAGGCGTGGTCTCAAGCTCGCAGGCGGGGTGGCCAGCGGTACCTTCGTTCAGGAGTTCTATGGCTGGGCCGAAATGGGCTGGTTACCCGTCTTGTCTGAGGAATGGGCCGGCTACGTCGGAGCGAGTACCTCCGTCGGTCAGTTTCGACATTTCTTTCGGGTGCCCGAGGATCTCGATGGGGTGCCGGACTTCGATGACTCGATCCCGACGGTGTTGTCATTCATGGATCTCTTGAGAAAAGAGATTCGCTTGCGCTTGCCACTCGGGGTGAGCGTGTGGCCCAGACAGAAAGGTCCGTCGGTATCTTTCGGGGCCATACCCTACGCGACCGTAGCTCACCGCGAACCACGGCTCGTCAACTGTTCATGCGAAGCCGAGGTTACCCTTGTGGAGTTCAAACAGGACTGGGGTGTCGAACTGCAGGGCGGGATTCGGTTCTGAATCGCTGTGAGGGTTATCCTGGGTTCGGCGAGTTGGCGTCGTTCTGTCGGTAACCTGCGACGCCGCCGATACTGATACATTGCAGCACTGAAGAGTGTACGCGGCGTTGAGCTCGTCGTCTCCAACCGCGTAGCCGTCCGTCGCAAATCGTCGTTTGCGCCAAGGGCGGCGATCCCCGCCGATCGCCACCCCCAGATTGCGTTTCTCACGCTGCGGGACCAACCAGCCAGGTTCGGTGCTTACCGAACCTGCACCGAATCCACGTAGACCTTCGTGGCTTGGCATGTGCCGCCTGCGCTCTCGATTCTCAAACCGAGTGCTTGCATACCGTTCCACGAGGAACCCGCGGTTGGTAGGGCAAGCGTCAATTGCTTCCAGACTCCACGTGTGAAGCTGGACAATGGGTAAGTCGCATCCAACCACTGCCAGTTCGAGTCTTGCGCATAGAGCAGGATGTTTCCGGCTGCTGGGATGCTTGGGAGGGTGTCGAATTGCACCCAGACGGTCAGGGTCTTTCCCGTTCCGTCAAGCTTGATCCCTTTCTGAACTGGATTGACCTCGAGCGTGATCTGGCTGCAGCTTGCGGAGGGTGACTGGTACTGCAGGGCACCTGCGTCCGGCGATCCCACGCTGCCGGTCCAGGTGACTCCTGCGCCGCCGTTCTTCAAGGCCCACCCCTCGACATCCCCGTCGAAGGTGAATGCTGGGCAATCGACGCGAATCGTCGTTACGTTGCCCGAGCCAACCGTTCCGGTGCCGTCACTCACGGCGCAGCGGAACCCGTTCGGGTGGGTGGCAACGGTCACGTCGTAGTTGCTGCCGGCGCCCACTCGCTGAGTGAAGGTGAACGTACCCGTGGAAGAGATGGATAGATCGTTTCCACCGTTATTACGAAGCACCAACCCATTACCCACATAGCCATAAACCGTGCCGCCGATCGTGAAGTTGTTTGCGACACAGCTGACGTTGACCGTAACGTCGGCATTGCCAATCTTGCCGGTTTCCGACGATACGGTGCAGGTTTGGCTCGGTGCATTCGGCTGAGTCAGCACCTTGACGCTGTAAGTGTCGCCGCTCGCTACCTTGGAAAGGAACGGGAATACTCCGGCCCGGGTGATGCTCAGGTTGTCAGCGTTGTTGTTTTGGAGCTGAAGCCCACTGCTTCCCGCGACTAGCCCGGTGACATTCACGTTGACCGTGTGAGCGTCGGGGGTGCAGGCGACCGTGATTGATTTGATGTCTCCGCCACTGACGATCCCCTTGCCGCCCATCACCGTGCAGGTTTGCCAAGGTGAGATTGGTTGGGAAACCACTGAGACGTCGTAAGCCGTGCCATCGACCAGGGGTGTCCTAAAGGCAAAGGTGCCGGGAACAGTGACCGTCAAGTCTTCGCTACCATTGCGCAAGACCAGACCACTACTACCGGATGCGCCCGTCACGGTGCCTCCCACCATCCGCAGGGTCGAGCAGTTGACCGAGACGCCGGTTACGTCCGCGCTCCCGACTGTCCCAACGCCGCCAGAGACCGTGCAGGTCTGCGCCAGCGGCATGCTGAGCAGCGTGACGCTGTAGGATTTTGCACTCGCCACCCGTGTGGCGAACACGAACGAGCCGTCCGCCTTGACCGTCAGATCGTCGCCGCCGTTATTCTGAAGGATGAGCTGCTCACCGCTGGCGAGCCCTATGACGCGGCCACCGATGCTGAACTCCTTCGTGACACAGACGATGGTCACGTTCGCGATGTTGGCATTGGTGACTGTCCCAGTTCCGTCCGTGACCGTGCAGTCTTGTGCTGCCGGGGTCATGGGCGGCGCGATGACATTGACCTCGTAACCCTTCCCGGATGCAATCGAGCCGGCAAACTTGAAGCTACCGTTGGCGGTCAGGGTCAACGTGTCCGTCGTGTTGTTGGCCAAGACAACCGATCCCACCAAGCCGCTAATGGTGCCCGACACCGAGTAAGTATTGGTCGTGCACGTGACTGAAACGTTCGCGATGTTCGAGCCCCCGACGGTGCCCCCGGCATTCGCAACGGTACACGTTTGAGCCGGCGCACTAGGATCGGCGTAGACCGTCACCTGATACGGCTTATTGCTCGCGACAGAGGTTGGGAACGTAAAGGGGCCGTCCGCCTTGAGCGTGAGATCGTCACCACTGTTGTTGCGCAATACGACTTCCGCACCGGGAGCCAGCCCAGTGACAGTACCACCTACCGCATAGGTGTTCGTCGTGCAGGCGACGTCGATATCAGTGACGTTAGCGAGTCCGATCACGCCCTGCTCTTTATCCAATACGCAGGTTTGCCATGGGCTGGTCGGCATCTGAGCGATACTCACCGAGTACGTATCGCCTTTGGCGAGCATGTCCGGGAAGGCAAAGCTGCCGTTTGCCGTGAATGCCTGCGGAGCCTTGCCGTTCAGTGCCAGCTGCAGACCCGAGCCCTCGAGCCCTCGGAGCGTACCACCGACCATGTATGCTTTGTCCGAACAATTGATCCGCACCGTGTCTACGTCGGCGGTACCGATCGTGCCAGCGGCGCCGCCGATGCTGCAGAACTCACCGGTTGGCTGCGTGAGGATGGTTACTGCGAACGGTTTGCCGCTCGCAACTTGCGTCGGGAAAGTGAAGGGCCCGGCGCTGTTGATCGTGATGTCATCGCCGCCATTGTTGCGCAGCACGAGTCCGCCACCCGCCATTCCGGAAACCGTGCCGCCTACCGAGTATTTTTTGGTCGTGCAAGTGACCTGAACGTTAGCGACGTCACTGGCCGTAAGCTTTCCGGTTCCGTTCGAGACGATGCACTCTTGGGCAGGAGACGTTGGTTGCGCCTGCGCGATCACCGAATAATTCGAGCCGCTCGCCAGCTTAGTGGAGAAGCTAAATGCTCCATCGGCAGACAGCGCGAGATTGTCCGTGAGATTGTTCTGAAGTGTCAAGCCGCTACCCTCAAGGCCAGTGACGTTCCCTCGCACGGCATAGGTATTGGTGGTGCAGCTCACGGCAACGCTTGCAACGTTAGAGTTCGAAACCGTGCCCGTCGCGCTTGCCAAGACACAGGTCTGCACGGGATCGACGGGCTGTGACTGGAGGGTGACGGCAAAGGCGCCACCACTGAGAACTGGCGTTGCGAATGCGAAGCTGCCGTTAGCGGAGACATTGACGGCATCGGCCCCGTTGTTGAGTAACGTCAATCCAGCTCCAACCAACCCAGCGACCGTTCCCCCGACCAGGAAAGAGTTCGTGCTGCAATTGACTGCGACCGTCGGCACGTCAAGTGCCCCCACGATGCCTGAGCCACCGGAGATGCTGCAGGTCTGGTTCGGCGCGCTGGGTTGCGACTTGACGGTGACCGTAAAGGAGAGCCCGCTGAGGATCTTGGTCGCGAAAGCAAAGCGACCATTGCCCCCCATGGCGAGCTCCTCGCCGCCGTTGATCTGCAGTACCAACCCGCTGCCCACGAGACCGTTAACAGTGCCGCCGACCGCATGCGCGGTAGTCGCGCAGGTAACAGCGACGTCCGTGACGTTGCCGTTGAGCGAGGCGATGGTTCCCGAGTCGGAGACGGTACAGGTCTGGTGCGGACCCGTCGGCTGGGTCGCGACGCCGAGCTTTACCGGAACACCGCCGGGAATTGCGATGGGAGACGTGAATGCGCCGTTCGCCGCGACTGGGATCGTCGCGATGGACTTGAGCGGATTGCCGGAACTGAGGGTAAGGCTGAGCCCAGTTCCGCTCAAGCCCGTGACTGTTCCGCTGATCGTGAAGGATTGTCCAGCGCCGGAGCCAGCCGCCGAGGAGCCCGCCGCGCCAATGACTCCGCCGGTACCCGTTCCAACGCCGGTTCCCGTGAGACTCGCGCCGGCCGCGCCCGCGGTTGGAGGGACAGTAACCGCGCCGCCCTGACCCAAAGCAGCTCCAGCTGCTCCTTGGTTAGCACCGGCGGTATTCGCGTTCGTGCCCAAACTCCCTGTTGTTCCGCCAGCTTGCACACGAGTGTGTGGTGCGGCAGAGGAACTGCTCGAGCCGCCTTTGGAAACACTCGAGCCCCCGCCAGCGCCGCCCGAATCAGAGCCGGAATTGTCTTCTTCCGAGCTGCATCC
>JBLNFG010001016.1:0-8596 GCA_050263495.1 Myxococcales bacterium
GTGAATTTGAAGCTGATCAAGCTCTCGCGACCCCTTGGCGGTTGTCCTCGATGACGGTGCAATCCATCTCCTGGGGAGAAGACTTGCCCACGTGGATGATCGGGGTTGCCCTGCTTTGTCTGGTCGCATACCTCGGCCGAGCCGCCCGTATCGTCTTCGGTGACACTCGACTGCGCGTGTGGCTCGGCCTCACGCAGGCTGTCTCGGGTCTCGCGATTGCACTAGCCGTCCTGCGCCCGAATGTGGTCGTCGCGTCTTCGACGTCACTCGGCGCACGCGTCGCTGTGCTGATGGACGGATCGCGCCGTCTCCAGATCGGTTCGGGTGCCGACACGAGAACTCGCGCTGCTCAAGTAGCCTTGCGTGAGTTAAAGAATCGGTGGGCAAGCTCGCGTCTCTCCTTCTTTGAATTTGGGCGAGGGGATCTGGTACCGATCGATCCTGCGCGTTGGCCACAGGAAAACGGTGCACGAGGCTCTCTGGAGCCGGCGGGCCAAAGCGACTTGATGGGTGCCTTGGAACAACTTGAGGGACGTCTGGGAGAGAAGCCAAGCACAGTAGTGGTGATAAGCGACGGGCGTTTGAGTCGACCGGCAGCCGATGCCAGTGATAGAGCGTTTGCCGTTCCCGGTGTATTGCGCGGCACTGTTCTCCACACGATCAACGTTGGAGGCGCATCACCGAAGGACGCAAGCATCGTCAATGTTGCTTCGAACGGTAATGCGGTTGCACATCAACCCTTTTCGCTAGAGGTTACCGTTGGCTGCTTCGGCGGGCTCAGTTGCTCTCGGGTTCCTCTCACCGTCCGCGAGCATCGAAAGGGGAGCCCACCCGCGGTTATTGCTTCGGGGGACGCGGTTTGGGACGGAGGCGTCAACGCCAAGGTGTCCTTCGAGCTCACCATTGAACGGGCTGGGACTCGCGTGATCGAGCTGGTCATGGTTCCGCCCAAAGGGGACCAAGTACCCGAGAATGACTCCCGAATGCTGACGATCCAGGTCGTCCGAGAGCGTCTTCGGCTCCTTCACGTGGCGGGCAGACCAACGTATGACGTCAGGGCAATGCGGAATTGGCTGAAGAGCGACAAGTCTGTCGACCTGGTCAGCTTCTTCATTCTGCGTACAGATGCCGACGAAACCAATTCCGCCGAAGAATCCGAGCTGTCGCTCATTCCGTTTCCTGTGGATGAGTTGTTCGACGAGCATCTGCCTAGCTTTGACGCGGTGCTGCTCGCAGACATCGATGCGGAACGCTATCGAGTATCGCGCTACTTTGGCAATCTGGCGCGATACGTCGAGAACGGTGGAGGTCTATTGCTCATTGGCGGACCGTCTGCATTTGCGGGTGGCGGCTACGCGGACAGCCCCATCGAGCGAGTCCTGCCGATCACCCTGACCCGTTCGGAACGGCCTTTTGATACTACTGAGTTCGTGCCTCGTTGGACCAATGCAGGCAAGAGTGCGGCCCTTCTGGCGCCATTGCGTGCCCTGACCAACGAAGAGATCCCAAGTATGCCGGGAGCCAACACATTCGGCCCGGCGCGAGATGGCGCCGTTGTCTTGTGGGACCATCCCAGTCGGCACACGCTGCCCCTGAAGAGCGGGAGCGTGCCGGGCGCAATGCCCGTATTGGCAGTGAGCGAGGTCGGCGACGGTCGAGTTGTTGCAATGGGCGTTGATGGGACCCATCGCCTTGCGTTCGGTTCAGATGCATTCCGTTCCGCAGGTCGTGCGCACGGAGCTCTGTGGGACGGATTGCTTGGCTGGGCCATTCGCGATCCTCGCTTCGAGTCCATGCACGGAGAAATTATCGGAGAGTGTCTCGCTTCCAGTCCCGTCGCGGCACACATCACGCTGAGTTCGCCGAGTTCAGGGGAGTTGGTACTAGAGGTCCATCGGCTTGACGGAACCGCAGGGCCCGTGGTGACGCGTCGCGTATCGCTCAAAGATCAGATGAATACGACCATCGACTTAGGCCTGTTGGGCGCCGGCGCGTACACATCCACCTTGCGCTTCGCGGATGAGCCTACTGCCAGGTTCGATTTCGCCTGTGAAGCGGGAGGATCGGCCTGGGCGGATTCGAGGCCCGACCCCGAACGACTGCGCAGACTCGCGACAATCAACCATGGAAGCGTGGTAAGCCCAGATGCAACTTCCGAACTGACACTGCCCCCACCGACAGTCCTGCACGGTTCACGCAGCGTGCGTCCGCTTCTTAGCGCATGGGTCTGGGCACTAATCGCGTCGCTATTGCTCGCCGCAAACTGGCTGTTGCGTCGGATTGCTGGCTTGTCGGGAGCCGGTAAGCACCCCGACGTCCTGGGTCGCTGGAATTCGCGCCAAGACTTCAAAGGAGGTGCTCGGTGGAATGGATACGAACATCGAGCTGGGTCACAGCAGTGAATGGCTAGCCCTGCAAGCAGCGCGTGTCCCATCGACCGCGGCGTTCGCGCGAGGTGCGCTTGATACCAAAGTTCGCAAGCAGCCCTCGGCCTCATCCGGGCCCCGCCCGCACCCTCATGCGCCTTCGCTTGCGCGCAACTACAAGGGGAGCATTCGGGGCCCTGTGCCACTTGACCCAAAACTGCTGCTTCAGTCGTAGTACTCGTTGCCGAGGTGCGTGATGAGTTCTTCGCCCATCATCCACCGTAGCGTGTTCTTGAGCTTCATTGACTGGATGAACAGGTCATGCTCCGGGTAAAGGCCGGCGGGAACCACTGGGCTCTTGAAATAGAAACTCAGCCACTCCTGAACGCCACGGAACCCAGCTCTGCCTGCAAGATCTAGAAACAGAGCGAGATCCAACACGATGGGCGCAGCCAGAATCGAGTCGCGGCACAAGAAGTCGAGCTTGATCTGCATTGGGTAGCCCAACCAGCCGAAGATGTCGAGATTGTCCCAACCCTCCTTTGCGTCTCCGCGTGGAGGATAATAGTTGATACGAACCTTGTGGTACACCTGACCGTACAGCTCTGGATACTTGTCCGGTTGCAGGATTTGCTCGAGTACCCCAAGTTTGCTGACCTCTTTTGTCTTGAAGCTATCAGGATCGTCCAAAACCTCGCCGTCGCGATTGCCAAGGATGTTGGTCGAGAACCAACCACTCAAACCCAGCAGCCGAGCTTTCAATCCGGGCGCCAGAATCGTCTTCATCAGCGTCTGACCGGTCTTGAAGTCCTTACCGCAGAACGGCACGTTCATTTGCTTTGCCAATTCAAAGCCTGCCGGGAAATCGAAGGTTAGGTTCGGCGCGCCATTGGCGAACGGCACTCGTTCTTTGATACACGCCCACGCGTACAGCATCGAGTTGGTGATCGCGGGATCGTTGTTCAATAGTCCCTGCTCGAAGGCTTCAATGCTTGCGTGCACTGCAGAGGCCTCGATGTAGATCTCCGTCGAACCGCACCATACGGCAACCGCGCGACTGCACCCGTTATCGCGAACGAACCTGCGAATGTCGTCCCGCAATTGCTCGACCATCTCGGCCTTGGTTTTCGCGCTCTTCACATTGGGGCCATGGAGACGCCGAACGTACTCAGGGTAGAAGGCCGCCTGCATTGGTTTGATTGCTTCTAGCTCGGCGCGGATTGGGTCGACATGCTTATCCTCGAGCACCTTCGCATGTTTTGCTGCTTCGAACGCGTTGTCCGGGTACACGTCCCATCCACCGAACACCAAGTCCTCTAGCTTGGCGAGAGGCACGAAGTCGGATACGAGCGGCGAGCGATTGTCAGTTCGCTTGCCCAAGCGGATCGTGCCCATTTGCGTCATCGAGCCGAGAGGCTTACCAAGCCCACGCCGGGCGAGGAGACAACCAGCAACGAACGTCGTTGCAACGGCGCCCAGCCCAGGCAAGAGCACGGCAAGGCGACCAGTGGCGGGAGCAATAGATTCCGGCTTCTTCATGCGACAGGCTCGTAGCAAGCGGTGTGCCCCGCTGCAATACTCGAGTGACGAGCAGTCGAGATTTGGTTGTTGCAACGGGTGAGTCGGCGCGTGTTTGCCCGAATTTGAGCTGAAGTCGCCACACCGCAGCCGATTCAGAGGCGCGAATCAAGAGGGCGTGATCCACGCCAACTACCGATGAGGTCTGCGCCGCAAGGTGCGGTGTGCGAACCGTGCACGCCAGCCACTCAGCCGAATGCCTGCGCTCCGCATAGGAACCCGCAAGTATGCGCATTTGCGTTTAGAGAGTGAGCCGCGAATGCGGACCCACGTTCGCGCCTTGGGCGTGAAATATCACGTTCGCTGCTGGGTCTTGGGGCGGACATGGACTCAGGGGCTGCTATAGACGCCCAGCTCGGACCTGGTTGGTTTCGGTTCCTTCGAGATAAAGGCAATAGAATGGCAGAGTCGATAAGAACGGCAGTCCTGCTCGTTGCTGGGATGGGTAGCAGGCTGCGGCCGTTGACGAACGAGATTCCCAAAGCCCTCGTCCCGATCAATGGTCAAAGCATACTCGAACGAGCGATCGCCGCGCTGCGTGCGCACGGGGTTGAACTGTTCGTGCTGGCTACCGGATATAAGGATGAGGCGGTCAGAAGTGCTGTGTCTGGTATGGGAATCAATGCCACTTTTTGCCATAACTCTCGCTACGACGAGACGCAGAACTCGATCTCGCTCTTGCAGTGCCGCTCGGCTGTCGGAAAGGGAGGCTTCTACAAACTTGATGGCGATCTGCTGTTCGATTCTCGCGTTATCGAGAGACTTGGTGCGGGGACCCAGCCGCTCAATGTAGCAGTGGATGCATCGCGTGCTGTAGACGCTGAAGCCATGAAGGTTACTTGCGACAGCAACGGATGCATCCTGCGCTTTGGCAAGTCAATTGCCGTATCCGAGGCCTTCGGCGAAAGTATCGGTATCGAGAGGATAGAGGCTTCCACCGCCGATTTGCTTTTTGATGCGATAGCTTCGCTCGATCGACAAGGTGTCGTCGACCGCTACTACGAGGACGTCTATTCGGAGTTGCTGAAGGAAGGCAAGATTGCCGCGAGCGCGATCAGCGTCGGCGATTTGCCTTGGGCAGAAGTGGACAACTTGGCTGACCTCGAACACGCCAACCGCCTCTTCACGTGACCCAGAGACCAGAGAGAAGCCGACGGAGGTAACGCACTTGAGCTCGCTCACTTGGTCGGCGTGTTTCCCCAGAAGGTCACAGCCTGGCGCAGCAGGATGGGCTCGCAGCATGGCCCGAGACTTGCTGAGGTTGGGACAGTGCCTCTCCTAACGAGCCCCTCAGCTGCGATTCAAGAGACGCAAAGAGCGCGAATCGTGAAGCGTTGCTTGAATTTATGGTGGGCACGCGTCGATGGTCGGCTTATGAGTCAAATGCGAAAACCCTGTGCCGAATATTCACAGTGTTGTTGTAGTACGACAGGTACGCCCCCAACGGCAATTCCGGAAAATTGAGTCATTTGGTTTACTTGTGTCTTCTGTGGTATGGGGCGGCGCTCAACGCTCCGAACGCACGAAGGTGACGAAAGCGAGATCATCAAAGATGGAACGGCGGATGACCAAGCGAGCAATCGTGCTGGCAGCTGGAACCGGATCGCGGCTGGGTGAACCTCAGATCGATCTCCCCAAGCCGTTGCGTAGAGTGGCCGGGGTTCCCTTACTGGTGCGCGTCTTGCGTACTTTGCAGTCAGTGGGTATTCGCGAAGCAGTCGTTGTTACTGGTTTCGAAGGTGATCGCGTTCGTCGTGCTCTGATGTCGGAGCCGAGCTTAGGGCTGAATTTGCTCTTTGCGAACAACGGTCAGTATTTGAAGAAGAATGGCGTGTCATTGCTGGCAGCCTCAGAATTTCTTGATCGCGAGTGCATCTTGACGATGAGCGATCACCTCTATTCACCGGAGCTGGTGTATCGCCTAATGGCTGCTGAGTTGCCGGAGGACGGCTGCGCTCTGGCTGTTGATCGCGATATTGAGCGCTGCTTCGATATCGATGATGCGACCAAGGTCCGCTCGAAGAGCGGCAAGATCGTCGAGATCGGCAAGGAACTCGAGTCCTACGATGCGCTCGATACCGGTGTTTTCCGCATCGGTCCAGCGTTGCTGCGTGAATTGGCGGCGGTCGAGGCGCAGCAAGGCGATTGCTCTCTTTCGGACGGGGTGCAAGCCCTAGCGCGTCGAGGAAAGTTCCTTGCGGTAGACGTCGGCGACGTACGCTGGATCGATGTTGACACGCCGCAGGCACTCGAGCGTGCTGAAGCGATGTTGCGAGTATTCGGCGATGCGCTCGGCGATGAACCTGGTGCCGCTGTCGCTGCAGCCGTCGATCCGGAAGCCCTAGAGTTGTTCGCACCGAGCTGGGTTCGCGCCGCGCAACCCTACCGCGAGGATCACTTCGCCATTGCCGAAAAGAGAACTGACGTAGCTCGGCTGATGTCGAACGAGAATCCATTTGCCCCGAGCCCTCGTGTTCTGGCGGCAATTGTTGAGACTGCCAGTCGCGGCAATCTCTATCCGGGAGGGGCGCAAGCGCTCAAGACTCGCTTGGCTACTCGGGATGGCTTCGAATCGGACAACGTCATCTTGGGTGCCGGCAGCTCGGAGCTCATAGACGTCATCATTCGTACGTTCGTGGCCCCTGGCGAAGAGGTCGTGCTGAGCGTTCCTACCTTCAGTATGTACGAGGCAAGGACGCGGGTTGCTGGCGGCATTCCCGTCCTGGTACCCATGTCTGAGGAACACGAGCACGATATCTCTGGGATTATTCGGAGCGTTACTGAGAGAACAAAGGTTCTTTTCCTTTGCACACCAAATAATCCAACCGGGAATCGGATTGACGAAGAAGCGCTGCGTAGGCTCCTTCGGTTGGGGCTCCCGACTGTCGTCGATGAGGCCTACGTCGAGCTGGGTAATGGCGATTCCTACGCGGGACTCGTGCATGAGTTCGCGAACGCGATGGTATTGCGGACTTTCTCCAAAGCCTACGGCCTTGCGGGGCTTCGGTTGGGGTACCTCTATGCACATCCGCGTCTGATCAGTCTGCTTGAGAGAGTCAAGCTGCCGTGGGGAATTTCCGACATCACGCTGGCAGCGGCAAGTGCCGTATTGGACGACGTCGCAGAATTCGAGTCTCGCATCGCCGAAATCCGGATAGCCCGTGCTGCGCTGGCGGAGGGGCTTTCAAAGCTCGAAGGCGTCCGCGCCGTTCCGAGTGACGGCAACTTCGTGCTCGTTGACGTATCCGTCTTCGGCGTTAGCGCAGAGCGGTTCGTCCAAGAGGTGTTACACGAGGGGGTCTTGATTCGGAGCCTTTCGGTACATCACGCTGCCAAGACCTATGTGAGAATCACTGTTGGGACTGTGGAGCAGAACGCCAGGTGTCTTGCGGCGTTCGAGCGTGTGGCCGCCCGTTTGCGCAGGCCTGGACTCGCCAATGGGACGTTTTGGGCTGCTGCAGGCGACGCCGAATAGCTAAGGGACAAGAGGCCATGGCCTGGTCGCCATGGCCTCTGCTCTGACGAGCCTGGGTCGTCCGCTCTTTGGCGAGACAAGCGGCGAATGAACGGCAATCTCCGGCTTCCGGGCGTTTGGCGTCATTGAGCGTCGCCGAGGACGAGACTGGTACGGCACGGTTCCAGTTCCTTACGTGGTCGATAGCGGTTCCAAGTCGGGAGCCGTATTGGACGGGTGCCGGAACGAATCCGTGGTCGTTATGTATTGCAATTGCCTCTCCACGGCTGATGATTCCGACCCGCGCAGCTAGTCTGTTTAGCTCTCAAGCGGTCCGCCCTTAGGGATGCCTGCCTATGTCGCTGATTGATGCCTATAAGAAATCATTGAAGCCGCTTGACGTCGAGGAACCAATCGATGTTTGGGTGCATCGCCCGCTAGCCTATCTACTGGCGCTAGCACTATACCCAACCAGGGTTAGCCCGAACGCTGTCACAATGTGCTCCATCGCGTGCGGCATCGCGGCAGGATTCTTTCTGATCAATCAAAGGATTGCCCATCATATGGCGTGGGCGGGACTGTGCATCTTTCTTTCCGCCGTCGTGGATTGCGCCGATGGCCAGCTGGCAAGGATGCGAAAGACATCGTCGAACTTTGGGCGAATGTTAGACGGGATGGCGGACGGGGTGGTGTCGGTCGTCATTGTTGCAGGTGGTGCCGTACAGATTCTGCGTGAGCATTCCGGTTCTCCCGTTCTGTCGGTGGCTATTGCTCTTCTGATTGCGTTTACTGCCGTAACCGGGTCGCTACACACTGGCAGCTACGATCATTACAAGAACCTATTCTTACGCGTAACCAACGAGAAGTACCAAGAAGGCGAGGACATGGTCACTGCGGTCGCACGTAAGGCTCGGGAAGGCAGCGACAAGACGATACTGCAGAGGTTTGTCTGGTGGGTATATCTTTCGTATTTCAACACACATGACCGGTTTGGTCTGTGGTTTGATCCTTACACCACCAGGAGGATCAATGCCCTTCCACCATTCGATGCTGAACGTGCACGCATCTTCAGACAGCACAACGCCGGCGTGATGCGCATGTGGCGCGGACTGTTTGGATTTGGAAGCATGGTGTTTGGCTTTGCCGTGTTCGCTGCGACTGACGCACTCGATTGGCTAATCGTGCTACGCGGGATCGG
>JBLNFG010001017.1:0-6934 GCA_050263495.1 Myxococcales bacterium
TGGATTCGAATTACCACCGGCAGGTAGCTACGGGACCGGGCTCGTATTCCTGCCGCGCAGCAAATCTGGACGAGCACGCTGCAAGCAGATTCTTGAAGACAAGATCCATGGCACGGGGCAGAAGCTGTTGGGTTGGCGAACTGTCCCGGTGGACGAGAGTGCGCTTGGCCCTATGGCGCGCCAATCCGCGCCATTCATCGAGCAAGTCTTCATTGGTTCGTCCGAAGACGACGAAACACGCCTTGAGCGGAAACTATTCGTCATTCGACGTTGGGCTGAGCGAACCGTTCGCGAAAGCTCGATTGCCGATAAGGGTGTGTTTTACGTACCAAGTCTTTCGGCGCGCACCATCGTTTACAAGGGACTGCTGCTCGCCGAACAGTTGAGCAAATTCTATCGTGATCTAGAGAACCCAGCGATGACGAGTCGCCTTGCCATGGTGCATCAGCGATTCAGCACGAATACGTTCCCAACTTGGCAGCTTGCTCAGCCGTTCCGAATTCTGTGTCACAACGGTGAGATCAACACGCTCCGCGGCAACATGGCGTGGATGCACGCGCGCGAACAGCTGTTCGACGGGCGAGTCTTTGGTGAAGAGGTCCGGCACATTCTTCCGATCATTGCCCCAGGTGGCAGTGACTCCGCCATGCTCGACAATGTTGCAGAAATGCTCATGCAAGCGGGGCGTTCACTTCCGCACGTGATGATGATGCTGGTGCCCGAGGCGTGGCAAAACGACCGACTGATGCCAGCTCAGAAGCGCGATTTCTACGCGTACCACTCCTGTTTGGTGGAGCCATGGGACGGTCCAGCTGCCCTCGCCTTCACGAATGGCAGGCAAATCGGAGCCATGCTCGATCGTAACGGCTTGCGTCCGGCACGTTGGACAGTCACCAAAGATGGGCTCGTTATCCTAGGCTCTGAGACGGGCGTTCTCGACGTTCCCGCTGATCAAGTCGAGCGCAAGGGCCGGCTCGAACCGGGCCGCATGTTCTTGATCGACGTCGAGGAGTGCCGGATTGTAGAGGACGCGGAGATCAAAGAAGAATTGTGCCGGATGCGTCCGTATGGTCAATGGCTGAAGGACCGCGCGGTGCGCCTCGATGAACTACCGCTCAGCCCGAAGCGCGTAACGCCAATCGGCGGAACCAAACTCCTGCAACGTCAGCGTATGTTTGGTTACACTCAGGAAGAGATCAAGACGCTGCTTCTACCAATGGCGCAAACCGGTCAAGAAGCGGTGGGGTCAATGGGCACGGACACGCCCCTAGCAGTATTGAGCGACCAACCTCAGCTGCTCTTCAACTACTTCAAGCAGCATTTCGCACAGGTCACGAATCCTCCAATTGACCCGATCCGCGAAGAGCTGGTCATGAGCCTAGACAACTACCTAGGCGGCGAAGGCAGCATTCTGTTCGAGACCCCCGAGCAGGCCAGCATGCTCCATCTGGCGGAGCCGATCCTGTCGAACGACGCCGTCTCTAGATTACGGCTTGGGCACGCAACCACGATTCGCACACCTGTCACGTTGCCGATGTTGTTCTCCGTCGATGATGGCGGCGTCGGCTTGAAGGCTGGTATTGATGAACTCTGCCGCCAAGCGTCTCTTGCCGTGCTCAACGGACACAGCGTCCTTATCTTGAGCGATCGCGGCGCAACGGAGAATCAAGCGCCTATCCCAAGCCTACTCGCGACAGGGGCGGTACACCACCACCTCATGCGCAACGGCACACGCATGCGCTGCGGTATCGTGGTGGAGACCGGAGACGCCCGCGAGGTTCATCACTTTTGCCTGCTCATCGGTTACGGCGCTGGTGCCGTCAACCCGTATATGGCCCTCGACACGATTGACCAGTACGTCAAGTTCGGCTTGGTCGAAGGCCTGACGGACCCAGGCTTGGCCAAGTCGAAATACAAGAAGGCTGTGTGCAAAGGTTTGCTCAAGGTAATGAGCAAAATGGGGATCAGCACGCTGCAAAGCTACCACGGCGCCCAAATTTTCGAGGCGCTCGGACTCTCTCAAGAGCTGCTGGAGCGTTACTTCACGGGCACGGTGTCGCGCATCAGTGGGATCGATCTCGACGTCATCGCCGAAGAGATCCGCCTGCGACACGTGCAAGCATTCCCGAAGCGCACGCAACCGACGAATCTGCTTGAAATCGGCAGCAATTATCACTACCGCGCCGACGGCGAGCGTCACCTCTGGAATCCGCAAACCATCGCGAAATTGCAGCAAGCTGTCCGAGCGGAAGATACTTCGAGCTACGCCGAGTACTCGCGCATCATCAACGAACAGCCCGACGGTCCGATCACCATTCGCGGCACGTGGGAGCTTGTCCCCGCGGAAACGCCTGTCCCACTCGAGGAAGTGGAATCCGCAGCCGATATCGTCAAGCACTTCGCGACAGGAGCCATGAGCTTTGGCTCGATTAGCCGAGAAGCGCACGAAAACCTCGCGATTGCGATGAATCGTCTAGGGGGACGGAGTAACACTGGCGAAGGGGGAGAGGATCCGTCCCGATTCATTCGGGAAGCAAACGGAGATTCGCGTCGCAGCGCCATCAAGCAGGTGGCGTCCGGCCGCTTCGGTGTAACGACCCATTATTTGGTCAATGCGGACGAACTGCAGATCAAGATCGCGCAAGGAGCCAAGCCGGGCGAAGGCGGCCAACTCCCGGGGCACAAGGTCGATCAGATCATCGCAAAGACCCGCTTCTCGACGCCAGGCGTAACGCTCATCTCACCGCCGCCTCACCACGACATTTACTCGATCGAGGATCTGTCGCAGCTCATCTTCGATCTCAAGAACGTGAATCCGCGCGCGCGCATCAGTGTGAAGCTAGTTGCTGAAGCTGGTGTTGGCACCGTCGCCGCTGGGGTGGCCAAAGCACACGCAGACCTAATCCTGATCTCGGGCTACGACGGCGGAACAGGGGCTTCCCCCCAAACATCAATCAAGCACGCTGGGGTCCCCTGGGAACTCGGGCTTGCCGAGACGCACCAGGTACTCGTAAAGAACGACCTACGCAGTCGCGTGACGCTTCAAACTGATGGGCAGCTTCGCACGGGTCGAGACGTCGTCATTGCTGCGCTGCTAGGCGCGGAAGAGTTCGGGTTTGCAACGGCCCCGCTAGTCGCTTCGGGCTGCATCCTGATGCGCAAATGTCATCTAAACACGTGCCCAGTTGGGATCGCGACCCAAGATCCTGTCCTTCGCGCCCGGTTCACGGGCAAGCCGGAACACGTCATTCGCTACTTCTTCTATGTCGCTGAAGAGGTGCGACAACTGCTCGCGACGTTGGGGCTGCGGAGTCTACGCGAAGCGATCGGGCGCGTCGATCGCATCCGCACTCGCGATTTATCTTCGCATTGGAAGGCATCTCGTCTGGATTTTTCGGATGTATTGATGCGAGCCGAGGCCGCCCCCAATGTCGAGGTATACAAGACCAAAGGACAGGATCATGGCCTTGAAGATGCCCTTGATCAGCAGCTGATCCAAATGTGCACCCACACGCTCGAGACGGGCGAACCCTGTGAGGTGTCGATGCCGGTTCGCAACAAGCACCGGACGATTGGGGCGATGCTCGCCGGTGAGGTCGCAAGACGCCATGGGGCGAATGGTCTGCCCGATGGCACGATCAAGCTCAGGTTCCAAGGCTCTGCAGGGCAAAGCTTCGGCGCCTTCATCACTCACGGTATGGAGCTGCACCTCGAAGGTGACGCCAACGATTACGTCGGCAAGGGAATGAGTGGCGGCGTAATCGCCGTACAACACGCCTCGGGCTCTACCATTGCTTCTGACGAGAACATTCTCGTCGGAAACACGGTTCTGTATGGCGCAACGGGCGGCAAAGCATTCTTCAGCGGCATGGCTGGAGAGCGCTTCGCTGTCCGAAATAGTGGTGGAACGGCCGTCGTCGAAGGTGTTGGTGACCACGGATGTGAATACATGACCGGCGGTCGAGTGGTCGTTATCGGTCAGACGGGACGCAACTTCGCAGCCGGAATGAGCGGTGGCTTTGCCTACGTACTGGACGAACACGGCACTTTTGCTCAGGTCTGCAACACCGAGCTTGTCGATATGACCGCGGTTCCAGAGCAAGACGTGAGTTGGCTCAGGGAGCTGCTCGAAGAGCATGTCGCCCACACCGGTAGCGTAAAGGCGCAACGCCTCCTTGAAAACTGGGGCGACACCTTAGCTCGATTCGTACGAGTCATTCCTGGTGAGTATCGCCGGGTACTCGAGGCGATGCGTAGCGTCGCCGCCGCGGAGTAGTACTTGAAATACTTTTGGTCGAATTAGGAGTTGTCGTGGGAAAAATTACCGGCTTCCTCGAGTACCAGCGCGAAGAGATCGCAAAGCGCCCGATCTTCGAGCGCGTCAATGATTGGCGCGAGTTCGAGCTTCCTGTCGTTCCGGATCAGCTGGTCCGCCAGGGCGCCCGCTGCATGGATTGCGGCATTCCTTTCTGCAACTCGGGGTGCCCGCTGGGGAATCTGATCCCAGATTTCAATGATCTTGCTTATCGCAAGGACATGCCGCTCGCCGTTCAGTGTCTGCATTCGACGAACAACTTCCCTGAGATTACTGGTCGCGTGTGCCCTGCGCCATGTGAAGCGGCTTGCGTGCTCGGCATCAACCAACCCCCGGTGACGATCAAACAAATCGAGCATGCCGTGGGCGATTACGCCATCGCTCACGATCTGATCCAACCGTTGCAAGCGCAGGAGAAGACCGGCAAGCGCGTCGCCGTCGTAGGCTCCGGTCCGGCTGGAATGGCGGCTGCTCAGCAACTAGCGCGTGCTGGACATTCCGTTACCCTGTTCGAAAAGGACGATCGCCCCGGAGGACTTCTGACTTACGGAATTCCTGACTTCAAACTCTCGAAGGAGATCGTAATCCGTCGGGTGGAGCAGATGCGGGCAGAAGGTGTGGAGCTGCGCCTGAGCTGCAATGTTGGGGTTGATATCGGCTACGACGAATTACGAAACAGCTTCGACGCCATTTGTGTCGCGATCGGTTCGAAGGTACCGCGCGACCTGCCGATTCCAGGCCGGGAACTGCAGGGGATTCACTTCGCGATGGATTTCCTCGAACAACAGAACCGTCGCAATGCGGGTGATCCGGTTCCCGACGAGGTGTCGATCCTCGCCGCTAACAAGCAAGTTGTCGTGATCGGCGGCGGCGACACGGGCAGCGACTGTATTGGTACCTCGCATCGCCAAGGAGCGGCGAACGTGACCAATCTCGAGATCATGCCACGGCCGCCCGAGAGCCGCGACATGTCGACACCTTGGCCAAACTGGCCACTCATGCTCCGCACTTCGAGCTCGCACGAAGAGGGTGGCACCCGGCAGTTCTCAGTGACTGCGGAGCGTTTCGAGGGAGAAGGCGGACGAGTCACCCGCGTTCATTGCGCCAAGATCCGTTGGGAAAACGGTAAGATCAACAAAGAACCGGGCAGCGAATTCTCGATCAAGGCGGATTTGGTACTCTTAGCCATGGGGTTTTTGCACCCTGAGCAGCGTGGACTGCTCGAGCAGCTCGGAGCAGGGAAAGATCAGCGCGGCAATCTCCGCATTGATCGCGGCTTCATGACGAGCGTCCCTGGGGTGTTCGCTGCTGGAGACTGCCAACGTGGTCAGTCCTTGGTGGTGTGGGCCATCGCTGACGGGAGGCGTGCTGCGCGCGCGATCGATCGCTACCTCATGCAGGCCGCGGAGCTTTAGCGGCAGAGCTCGGAAGGGCCGCGCCCCTAGTGAGCGCGGCCTTGGTCCATTAGCTCGCTTATCGCATTCCGAACTGCTTGCTGCAGGCCTTGTCGGTCCTTGCGTCCAAACGACTTTGGATCGATGGGGTCGCCGACGACGATCTTGGCAGTCACGCCTGTTCTCGCGTTGAATGCCTTGGGAGGAAGGGCATCGCGTGTGCCACCGATGCCGACCGGCAAGATGCGTGATTTCACTGCGGAGGCGAGGTGGAACCCTCCCGGCTTGAAATCTCCCAACTGGCCATCTGCACTTCGAGTCCCCTCGGGAAAGACCAAAATGCTGACTCCAGACTCGAGCGCACGCTGTGCATTGCGGAGGTCCTGCAGCACCTTGGTTGGGTCGTCGCGGTGGATCGGCACGTAGCCGGACGCGAGCATCGCGTGAGACCAGAGCGGGATCCGAAACAGTTCGCTCTTCGCGACGATGCGCAGAGTCAACGGCACACCCACGGTAAGTGCCGGAATATCGTAGAGCGACTGGTGGTTGCTCATCACGACATAGGTCTCGTTCGGTCGTATGCGTTCGAGCCCTGAGACCTCAACCCCGAGCTCTGCGTGATCCAACAGTGCCTGCGCCCAGCGTCGAATGATGGTGTCGGCTCGTTGCGGGGTGAGCTGGCCGCGGTGACCAGAGACCAAGGTCATCGTGCTGAAGCGTACGGTCGAGAACACTGTCTTTACGGCAATCCATGCGGTCATCGCAGACACGCACGATAGCGGTATTTCGCCGCGCGTCACGGGAATCCGCCCACACTGGGCGATTCTGTGGGGATCGCGCGGACCTGACGCGGCGCGCTCAGCCGGGGAAGACCATGATAGAGTGCATTAACTATCCGGGTCAGATTCCCGTAGCCCTAGGAGACCATGAACGTCGCGTGCCCTGGATGCGGGACAAGAAATGCCGTCCTTGATGAGAAAGTTCGAGGGCGTCGAGTTCGGATGATGTGCAAGCATTGCTCCGCGCCAATCCTCGTGGATGGCACGTCACTCTCCGACTCAAGCAAAGCTTCACGAGCTCTTCCCAACGATGCCGAACCAGCAACACCGGTCACGTCGAAGGCGCCAGCGTCTGCGGATGACGGCAAACCGGCGATGCCCGCTGCTGCCGTTCAGAAGCCAGATCCGTCCGCAACGCCACCGCAAGTCTTGTCTTCAAAGGCGGT
>JBLNFG010001018.1:0-3599 GCA_050263495.1 Myxococcales bacterium
GGACGCGCGGCAGACGTGCCGCCCGTCATAAGCCGTTGCAATCGTTCAAATTATCTCGCGGGCCGAAGACCGCCGCGCCTTGATGTCGTCGCTGACTCGCTGCCAGAACTCGGCCCACTCAGGCTTAGGCCTGCCGTCAGGTGTCCGCGTGTCCGTGAGTGCGATCTGCTCGCCGAAACCAGGCGGAAGTAGCGCGCGGATCTGAGCCATCGTGAGTCCCGATTTTTCCGCAAGCTCCGGCACGTCGGTGTAGGCGCAGCCTTCTCTTCGCTCCGGTCGCGACTGCGCGTTTTCCCAGCGACGATCGACCAGAATGTAAGAGCTCGCGTCCTCGCCATACTTCTGGCGCAGCTCGGCGCGCGCTTCTCGCCGCGCCTGCGCGTCCCATGCAGACGTGGGTGCTGGCTCCCTGCGGCGTGGCTTCGGCGTCGATGGCGAAAGCTGCACGTCGAGGCCCCGAATCGGATCGTCAGCACGGGCACCGAGCACGCGTCGACGCGCGTCCGCGAGAGTCGTGCGCGGCGGTCGCCTTGCACGGCGGCAAGCAGCCTCGATCGCCGCAAGCGGGTCTCGTCCGGGCTCGATCTGGAACTCCGCGCAGACAGCCGCGGCGTGGTCCGCATCGATCCGGATCTCGCCGAACGTGGAGCGGTCGAGTAACCCCTGCGCGAGCGCGCGGTCAACGATCGCCGCCGCGTCGACGGGCAGCACAATCCTGCGTCGAGCGATGCCGCGACGGTGAACGCCACGACGATCGCGGAGGTAAGCGACGCCTGGCAAGTCCGCCATCCGCCAAGACGGCAGCGCGCCTTCCAGGCGCCAGCGAGGCATCACGATGTAGGAGCGCGCGTGCTGTTTGGGCCGCCCGACGTGAGACTTTAGCCAGCTCGCGTAGAAGGCTGCAAACGTGTTGCGGACCAGCCTGTCCGGAACTGGCCGCGCGCCGAGCATGCGGCGCCGGCAGAATGAAAACAGTTCGTAGCCACGCTCGTCGAGTGCGCGGCTCACGCGCTCTGCGCGGCGGCGGTCGTCCCGCGTGCGGTCATGACGGAACAGCCGGCAGTACCACCACAGATCCTCAATGGCCGCGCGGAAGCTCGCGAGCTCGCTCACTTGCCGTCCTCCACAGGCACGCCAAGCTGGCTGCCGAGCCATCGATGGGTGGCCAGATGGCCCGGGAGTCGCCCGCACACCGCCGCGAGGGCGGTGTGGCTCACGCTCAGGGCTTGGCACGTGGGCGCGAGGCCCAGTTCGAGCGCCATCCGGCGGGCAGCGTCCGCAAGCGCCTGGCTAGGTATGTGGCTTTTCTTGTTTGGCATTTTGCTTATTGACTCTCTTTCAAAACGGGTCTCTTGACAGCCATGCGGAAATCGCGATAAGCTATTGGCAGGGGTTGGTATGATCGTTGCTACCCCAATCATCCCGGATACCCCAATCTCTTCGGGTGGTGCAAGTTTAAACCACACGGTTTTAGGCGGTCGGAGGGCAATCGCGCGTAATCACAGCGTGCCTTTACGCGCCGCAAGCGCGCTGGCGATTTGCGCAACGGCCACCCAATCTTGAACTGCGGTCGCCTCGGCTAGACGACGTTCCAAGTCGACGATCGATTCGTACGATTGATTCGTACGCACACCATCGATCGCGTAGTTAGCGTCGTCGCTTGACGCGTCTGGCGATTCCGACGTCGCACGTTCACAGCCATTATCAGCTGAAACCTCGCGCGAGCCCTCGTCTTTGCGGGGTTCGATTCCCGGCGCCTCCACTCTGAAGAGCGACTCAATGAGTCGCTCTTCCGGTTTTGTTGCCGGCAAGGGGGCGACTCAGTCTCGTGTTGTCCATCGAGACTCGAGTAGCGCGTGGCGTTGCCCCTAACCGTCCGTACCAGTGGCAGCAAGGCGACTGCATGTTCCGTCGCACCCTCGTAGCCGACGTTCCTCACGACCAAGAAGTCCGGCGAGTGCCAAGCGATACTCGGGGACGATCGCGAGTGCACCAGTCTCGTATCGAGAGATAGTCTCCTGAGTTAGCCCCAATTCGCTGGCTAACGCTGATTGCGAAAGTCCCATGGCTTTGCGCGCGAACCGAACGGCTTTCGCATTGGGCGACGGAACGTCCGTCATAACGATCGTAGTGGCTTGGATCTCAAGCAGCTCACCAGCCTCGGCAGAAAGCTCGTAGTACCCGCACGACGGGCACCGCTCATGGCTGAGCGAGCGACACTCGACAGCATGCCCGCCGACTGACGTCACAATCACGTGAGCACCAAACACCATTTCGGTTTTGCATTCAGGGCAAAGCATACGACCTCGATTCAAAACAACGTGACAACCAATACCCCTTCGCGAACTTCAATGATCAATGTCAACGCGTCGCCATCCGAATCCACTCCACCCTCGAGACGCCAGCGTCCCGAATCTGGTTGAAAAGTGGCGATGGTTGCCGTCTGAAGTGCCCGAGCTATGCATTTGTGGGTGGCTCCGCGCTCCTCAAGTCGCCGACGCACGTGTGGCTCCCCCGTCCGGTACCTCCGAAGCTGGCCAGCTGAACCCGTCAATTAGGGAGCACAGGAAAGGCTGTGTACTGGTTGGCCGAAACCGATACCACGGCTGGCCGACGCAGCCAACACGGCCCCCCGCCGCCGCGAAATCCGCCGCGTTGTCGCCGTGGCCAGGGCCTCACGTCCCCGCCGGGGCGGCCAAAGCCAAAGCCGCGCCAACCCACCGATGCCCTGCCCTCACCGGTGGGTGAGGTACACTTCCAACTGACCCGACGATTCCGGCGCTGCCCTTGATGCCAGAGGCCGTCAACTTCGACAATGATCCGCACTGGCGGAGCAAGAAGGTCAACGATGTAGTTAGCGAGTGGGACCTGACGACGGAACGCGACGCCAAGCTGACTGCGGCGCAAGCGTTGCCGCAACGCGGCTTCCGAAGTGGTGAGATGGTGACGCTTAACCGCTGCGCGCCCTTTGAGCTGTGTGACCGCAAAGCTTGACTGACGTGACGAGAGCTTGACCATGGTGTGCTCCCCTGCCCTGTCAATACGGCCGAACACCATCCAGAGCATTTCATGGAGTTGGCCAGAACTTGCGATTGAGAGGGTTCGCCGAGGAGTGCGCCTTACTCGGTCAGCTCGATGAGCTGAGACGAGCTGAGTCACGTCAGGCCATGACCAACGTCAGCGGCGGAACCTCTGACGTAGGCTGTGACTGACTTCAGAGGCAAACCCCGATGCCCAATTCACAGGCTCTAGGCTGGCCGCCGCCACATCGGCGCAATCCAACCTCCCTCCATCCGCGCGCAGCACGCTCGGCGTGCGAGCACGGATCGGGGGGAGGTCGGCGGCGCGCAGCGCCGACGGGTGGGGGCATCTTAAACTACGCACGTGAACGAGGGTTAGCTGGACGCCTTGCGGACCCGGGTTCGATTCCCGGCGCCTCCACTCTGAAGAGAGACTCGATATGTGCGGCGGGATGCGACCGTGCCTCGTGCTGTTCGTCGTGTTGCGACGCTTCCTTCGCCGGTGGATGCACTGCTCGCTGCGCGAGCTCCCTTGCTATCGCTCGGGCCGTAGGCCTCCTTGGACTCGTGCGATGCCTG